>JADZAD010000193.1 GCA_020852775.1 Anaerolineae bacterium | reverse complement strand
GCTCCGGCTACACCACCAGCCCGCGCTACGCTACGCTGTTCTGGCTCGGCGACCAGCTCGTGAGCTGGGACGCGCACGACGGCATCAAGACCGCCGTCACCGGCCTGTTGAGCAGCGGGTTCTCCGGGTATGCCTTCAACCACAGCGACATCGGCGGCTATACCACGATCACCAATCCGATCCGCAACTACTACCGCAGTGAGGAACTGCTGCTGCGCTGGATGGACCTGAACGCCTTCACCACCGTCTTCCGCACACATGAAGGCAACCAGCCAGAGAACAACGCCCAGTTCTACAGCAACGAGACGACCTTCAGCCACTTCGCACGGATGGCGAAGGTCTACGCGGCATGGGGCTTCTACCGCGATGACCTGATCCACGAGGCTGCCGAGACCGGGCTGCCGGTGGTGCGCCACCCCTTCATCGAGTACCCGGACGACCCGAACGTGCTCGACATCCGCTACGAGGAGTTCATGGTCGGGAGCGAACTGCTCGTCGCCCCGGTACTCGACCCGAAGCGTGACAGCGTCTCCGTGTACCTGCCCGCCGGGGAGTGGGTGCACGTGTGGAGCGGCGAGACGTACACGGGCGGGCAGCGGGTGCGCGTCGATGCGCCGGTCGGGCAGCCCGCGGTGTTCTACCCGGCTGGTTCCGCCGTCGGAGAGCAGTTCACTGCGAACCTGCAGTCCGCCGGGCTGATCGGGAACAGGTGATTTCCGGCACTTGGACAGGGCTTTATCACCCGTTAGAATGAAGATACATACCACCACCAGATCATCGGAAAGCGAGACCGACAGCGATGCAGAATATCGAACCCATCAGGCAGGTTGACCCGGATATTTACGCTGCGATTGGCGCGGAACTGACCCGCCAGCAGACCGGCGTCGAGCTGATCCCATCTGAGAACTACGTGAGCGAGGCGGTGCTCGCCGCCATCGGCACCGTGCTGACCAACAAGTACTCCGAGGGCTACCCCGGCAAACGCTACTACATGGGTAACCACCACATCGACACCGTCGAGAACCTGGCGATCGAGCGGGCCAAGGCGCTGTTCGGGGCGGAAGCCGCCAACGTACAGTCCTACTCCGGCTCGCCGGCGAACCAGGCGATCTACATGGCGCTGGCGAAGCCCGGCGACACGATCATGGGCATGAGCCTGCCCGACGGCGGCCACCTGACCCACGGCTGGAAGGTCAACTTCTCCGCGCACTATTACCACGCGGTGCAATACCCGGTAGACCCGGAGACTGGCTTCCTCGACTATGACGTCGTGGCGAAGCTCGCCCGGGAACATAAGCCGCGCCTGCTGTGGGCGGGGCATTCCGCCTACCCGCGCCAGCTTGACTTCGCAAAGTTCGCCGATATCGCTGGGGAGGTCGGGGCGCTGCTGATCGCGGACGTGGCGCACATCTCCGGGCTGATCGCCACCGGGCTCCACCCCGACCCGGTGCCGTATGCGGCGGCGATGATGACGACCACGCACAAGATGCTGCGCGGCCCGCGCGGCGCGCTGATCGTCGGCAAGGAAGAGCATCTCAAGGCGATCAACCGGGCGGTGTTCCCCGGCCTGCAGGGCGGGCCGCACAACCACACCACTGCCGGGATCGCCGTCTGCCTGCTCGAGGCCAGCCAGCCGGGCTACCGCGCCTACTGCGAGCAGCTCCTGGCGAACGCGCAGGCCCTCGCCGAGGCGCTGCTCAGCCGCGGGCTGGATATCGTCTCCGGGGGCACGGAGAACCACATCGTGCTGCTCGACCTGCGCAGTAAGAACCAGTCCGGCAAGGTGCTGAGCCAGGTGCTCGACCGGGCGAACATCACCACCAACGCCAACACCGTCCCCGGCGAGATCCGCTCCCCGTTTGACCCCTCCGGCGTGCGCCTGGGCACTCCGGCGGCGACGACCCGCGGCTTCCGCGAGGCGGAGTTCCGGCAGGTGGGCCACTGGATCGCGGACATCGCGGCGGACATGGAGAACGAGCAGACGATCGAGCGTGTGCGTAACGAGGTCGTCGAGATGTGCTCCCGCTTCCCGCTGTGGTATTAGGCGCACGGCTGGACGAGAATACAGAGGGGGGAGCGCCGTTCGGCGCTCCCTTTTCTTGTCTATTCGAAGGTAGCGTAAGGCGACAGATAGTGTAAGATCAGGGCACTGATCGAGTTGCTATGATGAGGGAAATCAATGCCCGACTCGTTTTCAACTGAAGTGCGTGGTCGGATTATGCGCAACATCCATAGCAAGAAGGTAGCCCCCGCAGTTAGTACCAGTCAAAAGTGGAGAGCAAAGCCTGCGGCGAGGCGGAGGCTTGACGGACGGGAACAATCTCAATCTTTCCAATCTGCTTTGGAGGCACGGCCATATCTCTTTTGTGCTTAGAACTTGACGAGGACCTTGCGTACTCTGTTCGCTACAGTCAAGACGTAAGAAACTCAGCTTTGGCTACATAGGCCAGGATTCGAACTCCAAACCCTCTGATAGGAAGCACTGGCGCGCAAGGAGTGGCCAGCGAAGCAGAGAGTCTAGCAACGAAAGACCATCTGTCTGTGATACTGCAACGCCTCTTGACCTCGACCTCGTCATATTTCCGAATATGGCGACCTGCCAGCCATCAAAGCGCTTCCTCAGCGTCTCTAAGTGGCGCAATGTGCTGGGTGACAACTTCCCTGAGTGGTGTGCTCAGGCGGAACCTGCCCTACCGCCAGTCGGGGCCGTAGTTGTCGATCGTGCCCTGGGTGAGCATCTCGATCAGGCGGGTGCTGAGGTCGATGCGGTAAACCTGGGTGAT
>JADZAD010000192.1 GCA_020852775.1 Anaerolineae bacterium | reverse complement strand
CAGGCCCGCGCGCGCCGGGTGATCGACCCGGCTCTGTTCCAACTGACCGATCCTGCTGATACATGGGCGATGTACCGGGACCGTCAGGTCTCGTTGAGTGTTGTCTCATCGATCGACTATCTTGCCGGGCAGGATCAGGTACGCTCGACCGCACTCGCCGCGATCCCGAACCGCAGCGGGCAGCCTTTTGCGCTGGTGACGGGCTGGTCGTTCGCCCTCGCCACCCGTGAACCGGAACGCCAGAAGGCAGCCATACAGTTGATCGAGTTCCTGATGAGCCCCACTGTACAGGGCCAGTACACACATGATGCCTATCTGCTGCCTACACAGCCCACCGCTCTCGCCGTGTGGGGGGCCTCCGACCCGTATGTGCTCTTTGCCGAAACGCTGCTTCAGGCAGCGATACCGTACCCGGATCGTGCAGACCAGGCAGTCTCAGCCGCCGCCATTCAGGACGCGTTTGAGGCGGTCATGCTGAACAACGTGCCTTCACAGCAGGCAGCAACGAATGCGGTGCAGGCGGCGCGGGCGGCTGCACCCTGACGTCTGGATTTCAGGCTCTTTGTCTGCTACAATCTTCACAATTGAATCTTCGGGGCAGGGTGCGGGGGAAGCCAGAAACACGGCTTCCATAAACAATTCCCGACCGGCGGTACAGCCCGCGACCTGAACACGTGGTATCACGGATACCGCAGCGTCCGGTTGACCCGGTGAAATTCCGGGGCCGACAGTAACAGTCTGGATGGGAGAAGGTTCCCTATACGCTGGCACAGTGCACAGTAGTGTGCCTGGGTTCTTCGTAGGATACCCGCGGGTAACCGTATTTGATCATGCCCCGGATGTGTCAAAGCCTGTCTTTGACGCCTCCGGGTTATTTGATCACCGGGTGCGCGTCGGGCTCTATTCCCGGCCTCCTTGCCTATAACCCTCCCGAAGCCTGCCTGATCTGGAGGAACCCATCATGTCACGTCTGCATTCCACTCCTGCCCTTTCGTTTCTGGTGATGCTGCTGTCTTTTACCCTGAGCGCCTGCCAGCCTGCACCATCCGCTGCTCTTTCTGCGAGCGGCCCGGTCACGGTCGAGCTTTCTCTCGGATTCCGCCCGGACGTCCAGTTTGCGCCGGTCTATGTGGGGATTGAGAAAGGATTCTTCACCGAGGCAGGCTTCGAGGTGACGATCGCCCACCGTTCAGAGAGCGACTCTGCGCGTGAAGTCGCGCTGAATGAACCCGGCAGCGAACCGCTCAAGGCGGCGGTGATCAGCGGGGAACAGGTGCTGCTGGCACGGGCCCAGGGCCTGCCAATCCGCTATGGTTTCGAGTGGTTCCAGAGGTTCCCGGTAGCGATAGCCTCACGCGAGGCAGCCGGGATCGCCGCGCCTGCTGACCTCGCCGGACACAGCGTTGGCGTGCCGATGCTCGAAGGCGCCAGCTACATCGGCCTGGAGGCACTGCTGGCTTCCGCAGGCCTGAGCGACGCCGATATTGACCTCACCGCCACCGGTTTCACACAGGTGGAAACCCTGCTCACCGGCCAGGTTGAGGCAGTGGTGATCTATGCTAACAATGAGCCGGTGCAGCTCGCTGAACGCGGTGAAGTGGTGAACGTGATCATGGTCTCGGACTATGCCGACCTGGTCAGCAACGGCCTGATCTTCAACGAAAACCGCTATACGGACGACACGGCTACTCTCAAAGCATTTGTCGCGGCGTTCAGTGCCGCACTGGAGTACACTATAGATAACCCTGACGAGGCTTTTGAGATCAGCAAGCAGTATGTTGAAGGCCTTGACGACCCGGAGGTCGAATCGATTGCGCGCCAGGTGCTGGAGAGTTCACTTCCACTCTGGCAGGCGGAACGGTTGGGGGAGACCACTCCTGAGTCGTGGGGGCTGACCAGTGAAGTGCTGGTGAATGCCGGCCTGCTTGACCCCGGACAGGAGATCGAGGGAGCATATACCAACGACCTCCTGCCCTGAATCACCTCAGACGGAGACAGCGACCGCTTATGACAACAGTCAGCCTTGAGGAACAAATACGGCCCTTCAGCAACCCGGACGGGCAGTACGACCGGCTGCTGGATTTCATGCGGGAGAACGCCGCCCTGCTCGCTCCGGGCTTTGAGCCGCCCCTCACCCCGATGCCAGACGAACCGGTACAGGCCGACGGGCGCGGTGAGCGGCGTACCCTGCGCTGGGGGGACGGCGGACAGGGCTTTGAGGTTACCCACTACACGGAGCCAGCCGCCGGGCTGCACCTCCCGAACGTGGATGAACTCCGTCTGCGCCCCTTTGGCCTGCCCGACGGGATCGTGTTTGAATTCGAATGTACGCGGCGCTTTCGCACCCTGCGCGTTCTGACGCTCCGCCTGACCGGCCCGGAACCGGCGGCAAAGCACATCGCGGAGGAGGTGCGCAGGCGTTTCGGCTGATCATGGTGCGTGGTTACGCAGGACAGGAGGTAACCATGAAGTCCTATCGTAGTGTTCTGCACCGGCTCATTCTTGCAATACTGGCAGGGGTAACCCTTGCGGGAGGAGTGCTGTGGGCGACGGCTCGTCCTGCCTACGCGGTGCAGTCCGCGTTTGAATCCGCTACCAGCGACTGTGGCAGCATCGATATCTGGACGGTACTGGTCTATGCGCGTGACGACCTGCCCGACGACCCCGCCCAGCGCGACGTCTTTCTGCTCCGTATCTATGATGGCTCCGACGACAGGCTGATTGCCGAGCTTCAACATTCTGTCTCACGCACAGAAAGCCCATACTACTGGAACACCGGACGTATCCCCGCCCAACCTCAGCAGGGCCTTTACCGCATCGAGGTCTGGGACATCGATGAGTGGGGGATGAACCCGCGGCTGGTGGAGAAGATCAACTTCCAGTGCGTGACGGGCGCTTCGTGGCGTGCCGACGGCACAGTAGCCGTCGATCCGGCCCTGCCGCAGATCGCCTGCACCGCGTACGCCCCGATCTACGCGACGAACGCTGCTCCTGACAATGGCATGGTGATCGCGGTCTGGAGTTACGGCCGCAGGCCGGAGGATCAGCACTATTTCGTGCGAACGATCCGGGTGCGTGCCGGCGAACGCCTGCGCAACCTGCGTATCGAGGCGCCGTGCGGAGTGTATCTGAAACTGTACTACCAGCCCGGTCCGGCGGGTGGCCCCATGTACTTCCTCGAATCGCAGTACTCACCCGGAGAGGTCTACGGCATGCCGTCGTATGATGGCGCGGTTGGCGCAAGCTACCATACGACCTTCCCACGCCTGCCTGCTCCAACAGTTACACCCCGGCCCTGAGTGGTGAAGAGTGGAGGCGAATGCCTCCACTCCCCTGCCTTCGTTGACCATTCATCCGGGCGCTGCTATAGTCCCCGCAACCCTGTACCCAGCACACTGAGGCATCCGTGGGCGATATTTCCGTGCCGGACTTATCTGCATCTCTCCCGGGCAAACCCCGGCGTCTCCCGCTATGGCTGCTGGACGCGCTGTGGCTGCTGGCGCTGGCCGTGTACATTCTCGCCGGGCGTGGTGCGGTTCCGTTTCATGCGGACGAGGCTACGCAGATGTTCATGAGCCGGGATTGGGAGGCGCTGATCCGCCAGCCTGCCAGCCTGTTCTATGCCGCCGAACCTCCGGATGCCGACCTGCAGGCCGAGCGCCTTATGGTTGCCCCGCTGCCTCGCTACGGCATCGGATTGGTGCTGAGTTCCGTGGGCTACGCTCCGGCTGTGCGCCCCGCACAGGCCTGGAACTGGCTTGCCTCCCCGGAGCATAATCGCGCCGAGGGGCTGGTGCCCGTGCCTGCCATGCTGAATACTGCCCGGCTGGTCGCCTCCGTGATGCTGGCGCTGGCGGTCGCCGGGATATTCATACTGGGCAGGTTGTACGGAGGCAGGTTGCCCGCCTATGTCGCCTCCGCGCTGCTGGTACTGAACCCGGTGCTGCTGCTGCATGGCCGACGGGCGATGGCGGAAGGCCCGCTGACGGGTTTCACGTTGCTGGCACTGGCTGCGGCGGCGATTTATCTCGCGCGGCCTGAGGCCTTTCGCATACTCCGCAGGCAGATGGCGATGCTGGCCGTTATCGGCCTGCTCGCGGGGTTGAGCTTCACGTCGAAGTACAACGGTCTGCTGGCAGGGGCCTCGATTGTGGCGGCGCTGGTGCTCTTCCGCCTGCTCCCGCCGCTGGTGGAGCTGATCAGGCAGGAAAATACCGCTCAGGACCTGCTCGCCGCGCTGGGGCAAACCATCCGCGATACTGCTGTCGTGACGCTGATGGCGGGGCTCACCAGCCTTACCCTGATGCCGGTCTTCTGGCGTGACACCGCCGCCGCGATCCGCGACTCGCTGGCCTTCCGCGAACGCATGGCGGAGCAGCACACCACGAACTGGACGCCCTATGGTAGCACCGCTGAACGCCTCGCCGGGCTGGGCCGTGAACTGGCCGGGGAACGTCCACGCTACTTTGATATTTCCGCCTGGGCCCCGTACCTCGCACCGGGTATCGCCGCTTATGAACGCGGCCTATTCGATGGGTTTCCTGTACTTCCAGAGATACGCTGGGCGCAGATCGCGCTGAGTGTGCTCGGCGCGGGTGTTGCCATCGGCGGGGTGTTCAGCACGGAGCGTTCAGCGGCGCGGGCAGTACTGGTGGTTGCGCTGTGCTGGTTCGGGCTGACCGCGGCGGCGATACTGCTCGCCGTGCCGCTTGACTGGCAGCGTTATTACGTCCAGATAATCCCACCTGTGTTGTTATTTCAGGCTGTGGCATTAGCGTGGCTGCTGCTTCCTCCCTCGAAGCGGGAAGGGCAGCCGGGGCTGCCTTCCGTCGGGCTGGCGGCACTGACCCTCGCGCTGCTGGTGGGAGGGCTGTATCTGGGCGTTATCCGCCCGCTGCAGGGTAATACCCGCGAAATGTACTTCAACGCCACACCACCCGGGCAGCGCGAGCCGGTCGGCGTGGTATTCGCGGAGACGCTGGCGCTTTCGGAGGCAGGTGTGCAGCGCCGGGGCAGCCGGATCGAGGCTACGTTGATGTGGCAGGCGCTTGCCCCGGTTCAGAATGAATATGCCGCTATCCTGACGCTGCAAACCCCCGGTGGCCTGATCCTCGCGCAGACGGAGACCCCTTATGACACCACCTTTACTACCAGCAGTTGGGCGCCGGGGGTGTGGGTGCTGGAGCATCTGCTGCTTTCTGTGCCGCCCGGTACTGCACCGGGGGAGTACCGGCTGGCTGTGTCACTCTTCTCCGCGCAGACGGGCCAGACCGCCTCTGCTGTTATTGCTGATGGACAGCCGGCGGGCCAGTCCGTCATGCTCACGACTCTGATCCTGCCTCGCCCGGCACGTCCGGCCCGGCAGGATGAGATTGGCCTGCCTGTCCCGCAGAATGTGGTTGGCGATGGCACCATCGGCCTGGCCGGGTTACTGGTCTCCCCGGTGAGTGGTGAGGCCGGCCAGCCGGTCGTGCTGGACTGGGCATGGGAAGCGCAGAGACAGCCGGACCTGGCCTATTCAGTGCGGGCCCTCTGGCTGAGTTCGGCAGGTGAAATCGCCGCGCAGTCCGGGCCTTATCCACTTAACCGGATGCTTGCTGCTGACTTCTGGCGGCGCGGTGATCTGTGGCGTGACCGCCAACTCATGCTGATTCCGGGGGTGCTTGATGCAGGAGAATACCAGCTTGCGCTGGAACTGGTTGACGAGAAAGAAACGGCTATGGGCGAGCGTGGTGTTGTGGCGCGAATGACCGTCGGTGCGCCGGAGCGCAGTTACGCGATGCCGCCGTTTGCGCACAAGGCTTCGCTGGAATGGACCAACGGGATCACCCTGCCCGGATATGACTCTGGCGACGGTGTGCTCACGCTGTACTGGCAGCCGGAGGAAGCAATCGACGAGAGCCTGACGCTGTTTGTTCACCTCGTGGATGTGAATGGCGAGATTGTGGCGCAGGTGGATCGTGTGCCGCTGGCGGGGGCGCGTCCGACTGCTGGCTGGGCCCCGGGCGAAGTGATCAGCGACCCGGTGCAGATCCCCCTCCCGGAAGGGGTACCTGCGGGGGCGTACCGGGTACGTGTTGGCTGGTACCGGCCCACGACCGGGGAGCGTATTCCACTCGCAGGCGGCGAGGACGCGGCCTACCTTGATGTCACACTCCCCTGACGCTCATCGCGCAGCATCCGCATCCCGTTAAGTGTCACCAGCAGCGATGCGCCCATATCCGCGAAGACCGCCATCCACATCGTTGCCAGCCCGGGGATCGCCAGCGCAAGGAAGATCGCTTTGAGGCCAAGGCTGAGAGCGATATTCTGCTGGATGATGCGCCGGGCGCGGCGGCTGGCGCGGACTGCTTCCGGCAGGCGGGCGATGCCGTCCTGCATCAACACGATGTCCGCCGTCTCCATTGCCTGGGCCGTCCCGGCTCCGCCCAGTGCAATGCCCAGCGAGGCTGCAGCCAGCGCGGGGGTATCATTAATTCCATCCCCAACCATTGCCACCGCTCCATACCGGCGCTCCAGGCCACGCACGGCCTCCAGCTTGTCTTCGGGCAGCAGCCCCGCGCGCACCTCGTCGATTGAACCAGCCTGCGCAGCGACCGCCTGTGCCGCTGCCGGATTATCCCCGGTGAGCATCACGGTGCGTATCTCCGGGCTGGTGCGCTTCAGTTCCGTGAGCGCCTCCCGGCTGGATTCCCGCACACGGTCGGCCACGGTAATGTAGCCCAGCACCGCAGCGTCCTGCGAGATCACCATGGCGGTCTGTCCGCCACGTTCCGCCGCTGCAACCTCCGCGTGCAGCGGTGAACAGGCGCCACTGTAGCGTTCATGGATCAGTGTGTGGCTGCCGATAGTGATAGTCTGGCCGTCAAGCTGGCCTTCCACACCGCGCCCGGCCAGCGCCCGGATGCCGGTCACCTGCAGATGGGCATACGACAGCCCGCGCTGGGCCGCTTCGGCGACCACCGCGTGGGCCAGAGGATGTTCGGAATGGGCCTCCAGCGCTGCCGCGAGGGTGACCAGCTCGTCACAATTGTCACAGCGGTCGCCTTCTGGTGGGCAGCCCAGTGACTGCGAAACGGCGACGACCGGGCGGCCCTCGGTGAGGGTTCCGGTCTTGTCGAAGGCAAACGTTTTTACGCGGGAAAGCGTATCGAGGAACGCTCCACCCTTCACCAGCACTCCGCGGCGTGCCAGCGAGGTCAGAGTGCTGACGACCGTCACCGGGGTGCTGATGACCAGCGCGCACGGGCAGGCGATGATCAGCAGGGCGAAGGCACGGTACAGCCAGCCGTGCGTATCAGGTGTATCCAGCAGCGGGCCTCCCAGCAGCAGCGGTGGCACGAGCGCGACCAGCGCCGCCAGTACAACCACCAGCGGGGTATACCACCCGGCGAAGCGATCGATGAAGCGCTCGGCGGAGGAGCGCTGCGACTGCGCCTGCTCAACAAGGCGCACAATCCGGCTGATCGTTGAATCGCTGGCGGCACGCTCAACCTCGACTTCCAGCACCCCGTCTCCGTTAATTGTCCCCGCGAACACCGGGTCTCCAGGCTTCCGGTTAACAGGAAGGCTTTCGCCCGTCACCGGGGCTTGATTGATCGCCGATTCGCCGCTCAGAACGCGCCCATCCACCGGGATGCGCTGGCCGGGGCGAACCACCACCCGCTCGCCGACCAGCACCTCGCTGACCGGGACGGTCGCCATGTGGGTTCCGCAGAACGGGCACGGCCCACCCGTGTAACCCTCCTGTCCGAGGTGCTCGGCACAGTCGATGCACTGCCGCAGCACGGTAGCCTCATCCGGGGCGAGCGCCAGCAGGCCGCGCAGCGAGTCACGGGCACGCTCCGCGGTATAGCCCTCCAGCGTCTCCCCGATGGCGAATAGCACGATCACCGTGGCGGCCTCGCCCGTCTCTCCGATGATAAACGCACCGACGGTAGCAACGCTCATCAGCAGGTCGATGGTGATGCGCCGCGCATAGAACAGTGAACGCACTCCCTTGAGCACAATCGGCAGGCCCGCCATCAGCGCGATCATGATATGAATACCGCTGAGTACCCGGTGCGCGAAGGTGCCGTCGATGAACGACAGCGGCAGGCTGGCCAGCATCAGCACGGCGGCGGCCAGCGCGATTGCCGTCCTGCGCTCGGCGAGCAGGAAGCGGATGAAACCCGCCACCCCTCTGTATGAAGGGGTATCCTTCTGAGGCGCGCCCGACGCTTCTTCAACCACGTCATAGCCCAGGGCGCGCACCCGCCGGAGCAGGCCGGCGGTGTCCGGCGTGCCGGTGCCTTCCATGATGGTCGAGGTGAAGTTCACCTGCACGTCCTTGACGCCATCCATCTGCGCGATGCTGAGTTCCAGCGTCTTTGCACAGTTGGCACAGTCCATGCCGTGAATCTTGTAGCGAAACTGAGGTGCTGCGGTCATTGTTCAGCCAGCCTTTCTATTGCCTGACAGGCTGATCATACACCTTCAAGCCGGGTTGAAGGTCAATAGAGGCAGAGAAACTGAGCGGCATCTATTCCTGAAGTGGGTTCTCGTCACGCTCAAGCGCGAGGAACAACTGAGCGTAGAAGAAGGCGGTATCACCGCGCGCGATGATCCCATAGCCTTCCGGATGGGGCTCCAGGGCCGGATATGGCCCGGCTTCGCAGCTCTGCTCGATCTCTATCAGTGCTTCAAGCGCACCCCGTATCTGCTCGTCGTGGCCGACCACCAGAATATAGTAGGCGTCATCCGCCTCCTGCCAGATATGGACGTGTACGCCTCGCAGTGCAGACAGAATAGTGCGGGCGGATGGCGTTGAGAGGAGGCAGCCGCTTCTTTCAATCAACCAGCCCAGGGTCGATTCAGCAGTTGGCTGACCGTGTTCATCCGTAACGCAGACACGATCGATCAGCCGCTGAAAGACCTGCCCGGCTTCCGGGTGGTTCCGGGCTGCTTCGCGCAGAAAATGCTCCATCTCATGCCGCTGTACCAGCAAGTGTGTCAGGCTGCGTTCAATTTCAAGCAGCCGTGCTTCGGCAAGCGCCGCGGGTGTGTCAGATACTACAGCCCCGGGCGCCAGGAGTAGCCTGCGGATGTCGTCAAGGGAGAAGCCCAGCCTTTGCGCGCGCTGGATAAAGCGCAGCCGGTCTTCGCTCTCCGGCTCATACAGTCGATAACCAGAGCCTGTGCGCTTTGCCGGGAGCAGCAGGCCCTGTGCCTCATAGTAGCGCAGGGCTGAAGGGCGCAGCCTGGCCCGCCGTGCCAGTTCACCGATCGTGAGCAGCGGATTCGCGTTACGCGGGGGGGCTGTCACTCCACGATCCCCTGCACGGTGACGAGGAAGGTATTCGCGGAACCACCCAGTTCGGCGAAGGCGACGGAGTAGTCGGTCGCCTCGCCTGGCGCGAGACGCTGCTGATCCACCAGCGTGGTATCCGTCCCCGCGACTCGTCCTTCCTCATCGAAAATCGTGACAATGACCTTCACCAGGCTGGCGCTCTGATTGCCATCATTACGCACCTGTCCGCCGATCAGCAGCAGGCCGTTCTCGTCAAACGATGCCCCGGAGGTCAGGGCGAAATTGTCCGCTCCGTAAAATGTCGAGGTGGCGCTGTTCGCGTAGCGGGCCGAGGCGCTGAGGTCAAAGCGGACGGTGCCGGGGGGCAGGCCATCACTGAATACAATCGAGAACGGCGCGTACTCGTTCGGCTTGATCAGGTCGGATGACACGAAATCATCCTGCTCAAACAGCACCCGGTTCTGCGCATCAACCAACCTGGCGTTGATGCGGATGAACTCCAGCGCACCCGGTGAGTTGTTCCTCACCTGCCCGGCGACGGTAAAGCCGCCGCTCCGGTCAACCCAGGTGTTCAGGCTGGTGAAGGCGATCGCATCCGAGGAGCCTTCTGATTCCTCAGGCTGTACCACCGCCGATGTCCAGCCCGCCTGTGGGTTGACGGAAAGCGTGTTCACGATGCGCCCCAGTGTCCGGTTCTGCGCGAGGTCAAGCGGGATACGGATTTGCATGGCGACAAAATACGGCCCGGCGATCTGGATGAAGTCGTTGTGCTGCATCGTCCCGGTGACCGAATCCGTCAGGAAGCGCAGGCGGGTGCTGCCATCCGGCTGCACGTCACTGGCAAGGTCCTTCAGCACGAAGGTGTTGCTGACGTAGAAGTTGGTGATGTACGTCTGCGTGAGTGCATCCATATTCAACCCGCCGCTGGCCGCGTCACCGATCTGGGGGTTCGCCGCCTGGAGCGACTCAAGGTTGATGGTGTAGATCGTGATCAACGGCTCCGGCGAGCCGGGTGGGGAGAACTGAACATTGATCGCGTTCGCGTCTGAGGTGTCGTTGACGATCCAGTCGGGTGGGAGGGCCAGCGTGAATACGCCGCTGCTGTGAACATAGGCAACGAACTCGGTCGGATCGACCAGTTCCGGCTGGGCTTCCTCGACCAGGCAACCGGTGAGGAGTAGCGCCGCCAGGGCGGCAATTAGGGTGGGGATCAATAGACGGCGTCGCACCATAGCCCGATTGTGTGCCCGGTCGGGGTTTTCCGCAACCTCAGCGGATGCGTATCTCCTGCACCGTGAGCGCGTCACCTGCGGGGGTACCTGCCAGCATCAGCGGCAGGCGCGTACCGTCAAACTGGTACAGTCCGACCACCAGCCGGCAGGTTCCGGGAACTGCGCCGGGCGGGATCAGCAGGCCGTGGTTATCCGCAATAGTCTCCCCCGTGCTCCAGCCGTCGGTCGGGCGCAGGCCGTTAGCGGGTTCGCTGTCATGCTGGGCCACCAACTTTCCATCCGGGCCAATCAGATGCACGAACACCTTGAGGCGGGCATCCACCGGCGTGTCAGTGCTCCAGAAGAGTGTCAGGCCGAGCGCGTCGCCGGGTGAGGCTTCCGAGGTATTCAGGGCGTAGCCGGTCAGCCGGATCGCCGGAGGTGTACCGAATGCCGCATTGAGCGTGGCCTGCGGCGTGGTGGCAACCGGGCCGGGTACGGCATAGGTCACAAAGCGAACCCCTCCGTACAACTCCGATCCCAGCGCGAAGGCGCGCGCGTCGAGTGTCCGCTCAACAAGGCGCTCCGGGTCT
>JADZAD010000191.1 GCA_020852775.1 Anaerolineae bacterium | reverse complement strand
AGGTAGAACCTTCTCCTGCCTTGGTGCTGACCTCCACAGAGCCGCCGTGCGCTTCGATGACCGACTTGACGATATACAGTCCCTGACCGAGGCCGCGCACGTCAATCGGCTTGCCATCACGCCCGACTGGATTTCCGCGGAAGAAGCGATCGAAGATGTGAGGCAGGTCTTCCACAGAGATGCCCGCGCCCTGATCCAGCACGAAGATGGCGACGGACTTCGGCCCGCTCCTGACCTGTATGGTGATCTCACTGCCCTCGGGGCTGTACTGGCTGGCGTTCTTGATCAACGCTGAGAGGGCATTCATCAGGCGGCGGCGGTCCACCTCGACAAACAGGGTTGGCTGCGCCGGGTCAGGCTTGTAAGTCAGCACAGTGGGCGCGACTTCGATCCTCATCTCGTTGATGGTATCGATGATCATCGGGCTGATCTCGACTCTGACCTGTTTGAGGTTGAGAATACTGCTCTGAACGGCGGTGATGTCGATGATCTGGTTGATCATCTCGGTCAGGCCGCGGGTCTGCTGGAAGACCAGCCCGGCGGCGCGGCTGCGCATCTCACCGGACAGGCGCTCGCTGTACGAGTACAACACCTCGGCGGCGGCCTGAAGTGATGTCAGCGGGGTACGAAGTTCGTGGCCGATCTGGTTGAGGAAGTTGTCTCTGGTACGCGCATCCATCGTTTCACGGGTGATGTCACGCAGCACCAGTACCTGCCCAATCACGTCACGGTCAGGCAGCACCACCTCCGCGGCGCTGACGCTGATGGTGCGTTCGCCGATTTCGAGGGTGGTGGTCGGTGCTTTCGGCCCCCGCCTGGCGGCAAAGGTATCCAGAAAACTATGGTCGATGTGGCCTTCGTTGTCGGTCAGGAGGCGGTCAGCGGCGGGGTTGGACTGCATTACGCTGCCGTCGAGCGTGCGCACAATCACGCCATCGGCGATACTGTCGAGGATCGCGTTCGTGCGGGCATTCTCCTCTTCAAGGGCGTTCGTGTACTGCTGCAGGCGTGACGTCATCTGGTTGAAGCTCTCCGCGAGCAGGCCGACTTCGTCGCCCGTCCGGATGTTGGCACGCCGTGTGAGGTCTCCGTGCGTAATCGCCTGGGTCAGCATAACAAGTTCCTGCACGGGGCGGACGATCTGCCGCGCGATCACAACCCCGACCAGCACGGTGAGCACAGTAGCCCCGGCAAAGATCAGCACGAAGGTATCGCGGCTGGTGCCGACGGCCTGTACGACAAAACTGCTCGGCAGAAGGATGCCCATCACGCCGACGACATTGCTGCGGATTGTCATTGGCGCGTAAGCGGCACGGTATGATCGCCCGAAAAGGGTGATATCTGCGAGATCGGTGAGGGGCGTCAGTTCCGGGCTTTCCACCGCTTCACGATACAGGTCTTCACCGGGCAGGAGGCTTGCGTATTCGGCAGGCTGCTGCCAGCCGGGCAGGGTGCTGGCGACCATCATGTCGGGCGCGGTGTACACTGTGATATCAGCCAGTGATTCGGATTTCAGGTTGGCAAGAATACGGTTGAGACTGGTGCCCACCACGATCACGCCTGCGAAATCCCGATCGGTGGTATCCACATCCACCCGATAAACGGGTGCGCTGGTGTAAAGCACCGGCCCGGCGGGGGTGTCCGCGAGGCCTGCGTATTTGTCTCCACGCTGATCAATGATGCCTGCCAGTACGGACGATACGATCGGCATCTGCGCGTAGCTTCCACCGGAGGAGTACTGGTAGCGGTCGATCACCTGTGGGTTGGTTGCACGCACGGCATCCAACCGGACGATCAGGTTGCCTGCGCCATCCAGCACCATCACACTGTCGAGGTTGGCATTGAAGGCATGCACTTCGATCAGGCTGACGATCTGCTCCGCGTCGCGGTCGATAATAGCCTGCGGAATCCCCTCGGTGAGCGCCATCGGACGCAGCGCGGTGAGATGCGAACTCTCCTGCCGGACGATGCCGTCTGCCGCGACGCGCCCTGCCTCAAGAAGCTGGTTAGTGAAGCGCTCCTCAAAGCTTCCGGCGATCAGGCGGGTGACGATGAAGATGCCGAGCCCGGCAACGATCAGGGTCAGCACGAAATAGGGGATGATGATCTTGGATCGAATGGAGGCGACGGATGGGAACATCCGGCGCCACACCCCGGCCAGCGGGGGGGTGTCCTGAACCGGTCTATCCGAAGCGGGCTGCTCTGGCCGCTGCCGATGTTCCATGCCCTTGTGCCTCTATCAGCCGGGAGGGGTGCTGGTCAGTCTTCCTTGCCGGGCCCGCCGGGGGGCACGGGCTTCTCTGCCGCTGCGGGTTTCTCGCCCGGCGGTGCGCCGGCCTCCGGGGCGGGGGAAGCTGCTGCCGGCTCTCGGGTTGCGTTCGCGGGTGGGAGCGCCGGCGCGGCTGGCTGCGGTGACGCGGGCGGTGGTGCTGCTGGCTGTGTCACGGCTGTTGTCTGCAGCGTCGTTGCCGGCTGTGGCGCAGCCGCTGGTGGCACCACCGCTGGTGGCACGGCCACCGGCATGAGTGCGGGCTTTGACAGTAACTCGGGCCTGGCTGGCGGGGCGGCTTTGTCCGTGTCTTTGGCCTCCGCGGGGGGCGCCGTCACCAGCGGAGGCGCTTCAGGTACGTGTGCCTCAGACGCGGGCTTCTCTGCCGCGACTTTCTCCGCCGTTGGCACTGTTTCTGGCTTTGGTGCGTCCGGAGAGGCAGCCTTAGCCACCGTGCCCGCCGTGATGCGGTCGGAGGCGCGCCGTGCCAGTACCTCGCGCACCGTCTCGAGCAGCACGTCCATCGGTGGCAGTGGCTTGTAGATCAGTTTATCAGCCCCGGACGAGCGAAGGTATTCGGCCTCTTCACTGCCGGGCAGGTCATAGGCAGTCATCAGGATGATGCCGATGTCCTTAAGCGTGTCGTGCTTGCGGATACGCGCACTGATCTCATGGCCCCACGGGCCAGGCATCCGGATATCAAGCAACGCGATCTGCGGGAGTGGTCCCGGGGTCTCTTCCTTGTTGAGATAGGCCATCGCCTCCCAGCCGTCTTTGAAGGCCAGCAGGTCATACTGCCACAACTCACACATAATCTGGATGATTTCGCGGATTGCGTGGTCATCTTCCACGACCATCCAGGTAAGCTCGTTCTCTTTGGCCATGGCTTGCATCCCTTGACAGGTCAGTACGGTAGTCGGGCTGGCAGGGCGCTGAAAGGTTCAGAGCTGGCCTGTACCCTGACTCACTCGCTCCCATTGTAGTGGTCAACGATACTACAGGCAAACCGGCTTTGGCAGGCACATGGCGGCTGTCCGCGTCTGCCAGTAAAATGGGCGCGACAGACAAGGAACCTGGGCAAGGAGCGGCAGATGACGAATGTGACACGGCGGGGATTCCTGCGTTCAGCCGGGCTGGCAGGTGCGGCGGCGGCATGGCGCACAACCCCGTTCGCCGAGGGAGGCGATGCTACTCCGGAGCCGCCGGCTCCAGACAGCCAGCCCACGCCGACCCCGGAGCCTGAGATGCATGTTACTCCTCTCGGCCCGGTGACCCACTGGGACGGCTCCGCCTTTGGCCGGGTGCTGCTCAATGCGATGACTGTCTACCGGGCTCCAAGCTGGCGGGCAAGGGCCACAGGCCGCATTCTGCGCTTCGATGAGGTTGTCGAGGTGGTCGAGCCGATTGGTGGGGAAGGGCTGTACAGCACAAACCACACGTGGCTGGAGATCAGGCCGCGCGGGTTCATTTACTCGTCCTGGGTGCAGCCTGTGCTGGATGTCTCCGGATGGGGGGCACAGCCCATCGGGGAAGGCGGGGCGTGGGGGCATATCACCGTTCCCTATACCCGCGCACGCACCGCACCGAGTGATACCGCGCCGCAGCGCCATATCCTGTACTGCAACACCGTCAACCGGGTGATCGCCAGCGAGAACGAGTATTACCGGGTGAAGGAGGTCTATGGTTACGAATACTGGGTCAAGGCGGCGCACATGCGCCTGATCCCGCCGGAGGAAATCGGCCCGATCGCTCCGGAAGTGCCCCCGGAGCAGAAACGCATCGAGATCAGCATCGGCGAGCAGCGGCTGTATGCCTTTCAGGGCGAAGAGCTTGTGCGCAGCGCGATCATTTCAAGCGGGGTGCCGGAGACTCCAACTCCGTTCGGTGAATTTCATGTGTTTGACAAACGGCCCGGCCAGCGTATGACGGGCGGGTTAGGGGCGGGGGCATATAACCTGCCGGGTGTGCCGTGGATCTGCTACTTCACCAAAGGCTGGATCGCCACCCACGGCGCATACTGGCATAATGACTTTGGCCGCCGGCACAGCAACGGCTGCATCAACATGACTTACCCGGACGCACAATGGGTGTTCCGCTGGACGACGCCGGGAATCAACTATCAGGCCTTTAATACCGAAGAACGAATCGGGCACACCGAGGCCGGGACCCGCGTGGTGGTTCGCTGGTAGTTTTCAGTTGACACTCGGCTTCGATACGCTATAATAGCCGTCGTCAACATCACATGCCGAGGTAGCTCAGTTGGTAGAGCACATCACTGAAAATGATGGGGTCCCCAGTTCAAGTCTGGGCCTCGGCACTCTGACAACCGCTGCCGTAACGACAGCGGTTTTTCGTCATCAGCAGGCTGCTTGTGGCAGCCTGGCATGAAGAGAGCAGCCTATGCCAGCAGTGCGTATTCGCGTGGGTGTATTGTTTGGCGGCCGCAGCGGGGAGCATGAGGTATCTCTGCGATCAGCCCGCTCGGTGATGGACGCCATCGATAAGGACAAATACGAAGTCGTGCCGGTGGGAATCACCAAGGAAGGGCGCTGGATAGCGGGAAGCGACCCGTGGCAGGCACTTGCCTCCGGGGCCGGGCAGGGAACGCCTGCTGCACTTCTCGGAGAGCCCGGTGATCCGACCCTCAAGAGCCTCGAACTCTCCGGCGGAGAGCACGCTACCGGCCTGCAGGACGTGGCGACGCTGGACGTGGTGTTCCCTGTGCTGCACGGCCCGTATGGTGAGGACGGTACAGTACAGGGCCTGCTCGAACTGGCCGATATACCGTATGTCGGCGCGGGGGTGGTTGGTTCGGCGGTTGGCATGGACAAAGTGATCTTCAAGGCGGTGATGCTGGCCGCCGGCGTACCGGTGCTGCCCTTCCAACTGGTACAGCGCAGCGAGTGGGATGTCAGGCATGAGGCCGTGCTCGACCGGATAGAAGCTGCTCTGCCCTACCCGCTGTTTGTCAAGCCTGCCAATCTCGGCAGCAGCGTTGGCGTGAGCCGTGCCGCCAGCCGGCTGGAACTGGCCGCCGCGCTGGACGAGGCGGCTCTGTATGATCGCCGCCTGCTCGTGGAGCAGGGAGTTGCGGCGCGTGAAATCGAAGTGAGCGTGATGGGCAATGACCAGCCGCTGGCCTCTGTGCCCGGCGAGATCATCCCGAGTGATGTATTCTATTCCTACACGGACAAGTACATCACGGACGCTGCCATCCTGCGGATACCCGCCGATCTGGATGCTCATACCGTCGAGCGTGTGCAGGAACTGGCGCTGAACGCATACCGGGCCATCGACTGTGCCGGACTGGCCCGCTGCGACTTCCTGATCGATAAGGCAACCGGTGAGGTGTGGATGAACGAGATCAACACGATCCCCGGCTTTACGTCCATCAGCATGTATCCTAAGCTCTGGGAGGCCAGCGGAGTTCCCTATCCGGAGTTGATCGACCGCCTGATCCAGTATGCCCTCGAACGCCACGCCGAGAAGCGGCGCAACAAGACATCCTATGAGGCCGGATAGCGATCCGCCTGCCCACAAAAAACGAGCGGAGCGGCAGCCACCGGCTGTTCGTCCGGCTCAGCGTAATCGCCAGGGTAGGGCCAGCGGCCCCACGGGGCGTCGTGCGCGCCTGCTGCGCCTGCCGGAGCGCCAACCGCAAGGACAGGACAACCAGCCAAAAGGGCAGAGGCTGAAGCAGCTCCCGCAGGATCGCCAGGCGCGGCGGATCAACTGGCGTTACGTCAGCGGCAGTATCCTGGTGGTTGTTGTCGTGCTGACGATCATCGTCTTTGTCAGCCCGATCTTCTATGTGACACGCATTGAAGTCGGTGGCCTGCGCTACGTCCCCCCGGACGAGGTGTTCCGCCTGAGTGAAGCGGCTAACACTCACATTCTGTGGGTTAACCCGCAGGGCGTGAAGGCGCGCATCGAGGAATCGCCAGGTTTTGACTCTGTGGATGTCTATGTGCGCTGGCCCGCGCGCCTCCAGGTCGTTGTACGCGAGCGTGAACCTGCGCTGATCTGGGAGCAGGGGGGAAACCGCTACTGGGTAGACGTCCGCGGCCATCTGATGCCGGCACGCCGTGACCTGCCGGGGCTGGTGCGGGTGATCAATGAAGAAGACTCTATT
>JADZAD010000190.1 GCA_020852775.1 Anaerolineae bacterium | reverse complement strand
GTGAAGATGATCCTGCAGGGCCGGCTGGCCCCGGATTCCGAAAGCGCGCAGCAGGGGCTAATTACGCTTTCCCCTGCTGTTTCCAGTGCCTTCGATTTTCTGTTTCCTATCGTTCTGGGCATCCTGATCGCGGGGATCGTGGCGCTGGCACTGGCTGCCCTGATCGGGCAGTGGCGCAACCTGAGGCGCTACCCGGAACTGGATGTAATGATCGTAATTGGCTCGCTGATTCTGCCCTCGCTCTCGCCGTTTCTGATACAGGTCGGCGGGGAGCTCGCCGGGCGCATGGGGCGGCCTGTTTACACGCCAATGGATCAGACACCGGCAGGCATTGTGAATGCCGCCCTCTACACCGTCCCGATGATGCTGCTCGGCGTGATCGCCGGTGTGATCTGGGGCCTGCCTCCGCGCCCCGATGATTCGTCAGGGAGCCAGGACGAAGCCGAAGATGGGGGCGTGGAGAATGATGCTAAGGCTACTGCGGAGGTTGACCCGCTGGCGTGGTTGCGCGCTGTGACTGCCAGCCGTTGGTGGCCGATCGGGTTCCTGTACTGGGGAATCTTCATCTTCTTCTTCACGACCATGTTCACCAACGGCGCAGGGATCGCCACCGGTGTAATCGGTTCGCTTGGCTACTGGCTGGAGCAGCATGACGTCCACCGGGGTGGCCAGCCGTGGTATTACTACATTACAGTTGTGCTTCCATTGTATGAGTTCCTGCCGCTGATCCTGACGATCGTCGCCGGGTTCATTGGCGCGGGGCTTGGCTTCCGATGGCTGATCGAGCCGCAGGCGCCCTCTGCACCGGGTGACGAAGAAGAAACACCCGGCTCCCCGGAGCCATCACGCGGGCTTGATCTGGATGCCCCCATAGCCTTCCCGGCACTCGCCTTCACCGCCTACTGGGCGATTATGAACATAATAGGCTACAGCATCGCCGGTGAAAAGATGCCGTGGCTGGGCACACACCTTACGCTACCCATGATCCTGCTCGGGGGCTGGGTCATCGGACGCGCACTGGAGCGGATTAACTGGCGCAGGTTGTTCGAGAACAACACCTGGCTGGTCCTGATCCTGATCCCGGTGGCGTTCGTCGCGCTGATGCGTGTGTTCGGGCCAGTGTGCGCCTGGATTCCGGCCTTTCTGCCATGCAATACTGTGATCCCGGCCAGCTACCAGGCCGCTATCTTCCAGGGACCAGCCCTCGAACAACTGTCGGCGAGCAGCAGTTGGATCGCGGCAGTGGTCGTCCTGCTGTCAATGGTCGCCGCGCTGGGGGTGTTCATCAGCCGGATTTCATTTACCCAGTTCACGCGGCTTACAGGCCTGTTCGTCGTCGGCTGGCTGACCTTCCTCACGGCCCGCAGCGCGTTCACTGCCGCCTTCATCAATTACGATGACGCCACCGAGTTCCTCGTCTACGCACACTCCGCCGGAGCGGTAAAGGATGTCCTCGCGCAGATCGAGGAGTTGTCACTTCGCACAACCGACGGCTACGGGATACAGGTGGCATACGACAACCAGGTATCCTGGCCGATGTCCTGGTATCTGCGCGACTACTACAACGCGGTCTACTACGGTGAGGAACCCAGCCGTGGGTTGATCGGGGACGCGCCAGTGATCCTGGCCGGACCCTCCAACTGGACGAAGGTTGAGAGCCTGCTGGGGAACCGCTACTATCGCTTCGAGCATATCCGCATGTGGTGGCCCATGCAGGATTATTTCGGCGTGGCTACCCTCGCGGACTGGAGCACACGCCTTCACGATCTTGCCACCGATCCCGCCCTGCAGCGCGGCCTGTGGGAGATCTTCATCAATCGTGATTACAGTGCCTATGCCGCTGCTGTCACGCCTTATCGCCCCAACAGCGTTCCACCGACGTTTGAACTGAGCACCTGGCCGGTCGCCGAGCGGATGCGTTTTTATGTCCGTAAGGATGTCTACGCGCAGGTCTGGGGCTATGGCGCGACCGCCAGTGAGGCCTCCGTCGCGCTCGACCCATACGCAGTCGCTGTACAGCCGCTGACCGCTGCCCGCGAGATCGGCACCGGGGTGTTAAATCACCCGCACGGGATGGCCTATGGGCCGGACAGCAGGCTGTACGTGGCAGATACGGATAACAATCGCATCGTGGTCTTTAGCTCCGATGGCACCGTCGATAAGGAGTTTGTCGAACTGGACGGCGCACCGGGCAGTGCCGGCCTCTTCCGCCAGCCGTGGGACGTGGATGTCGCGCCTGATGGCACCGTGTATGTCGCGGATACATGGAACCACCGTGTAGTCAGCTTTTCAGCCGACGGGGAGTTCATCACGCAGTGGGGTGTCGAAGGTCCGAACCAGTTTGACAACCCGTTTGCCTTCTGGGGGCCGCGTGGCATCACCGTGGCAGATGATGGCACAGTCTACGTCACGGACACCGGCAACAAGCGTATCCAGGTCTTTGATTCCGAAGGCGCATTCCTCCGGCAGATCGGCTCCGGTGGCCCTGTGGAGGGCCAGTTGGACGAACCCGCCGGGATCGCGATCGGGCCGGATGGGCGCATCTACGTCGCCGATACCTGGAATCAGCGGATCCAGGTGTTCTCCTCAGACGGGCTGTTTATCAACCAGTGGGTGATCGATGCATGGTTCGCACAGGGGACAGAGCGCCCGTACCTCGACGTAGACCAGCAGGGGAACGTCTACGTCACCGATCCCGACGGTTACCGTGTGCTGGTCTTTGACAGCATCGGGCGGTATCTGTACACCTTTGGTGACTTCGAAACACTGGGGCTGCCAGGGTCGCTGACGCTCTCGGAGGACGGTGTGGTGGTGGTCACGGATGTGGATCGCGGCCTGATCCGGGAGTTTGATACATCCGGAGTTTCGCTGGCTTCACCCAACATCCCGCAGTAGAACAGCCGGGGGCTCATCAGAGCCCCCGGTTTCTGAATACTTGAGTTATCCCGTCAGGCCGGCTTCAGATCTTCCGCAAGAGCGCGCAGCCGGTGCAGGTTCCCTCGTGGAGTCGTCACCATCGTGACACAGCCCGTCCCCAGGATAAAGCGTTTTCCTCCGGTTTGCTGGAAAGCGTCCTGAGCCTCTGCGAGGCTGCGTGAGGGGTCTTCATCATGCAGCGTGAACTGATCGACACCGCCGCTGGCAGCCCCCTTAATCTTCTTCAGTCCGGCCGCCAGGTCAGGTGGAGAGACACGGTCGTGCCAGTTGACAACCTGTACGGGGTAGTCCGCAATCCGGGAGAACATCCCGTGAGGCCCATGCAGATGAAGCACGTTCAGCCACAGGTCCTGCACCGCCGCGAGTATCTGCAAGTCATACGGACGGCCCAGCACATCATATTCCGGCTCGGTCAGCAGAGGGTAGTTGGCAAACTGCACAGCATAATAGATTCCAGCGATTCCGCGCTGCTTGCACTCGTGAATAAAACGAATCGTCGTATCGGTGATGGTCTGCAGGGCATGGTGCACCTGCCCGGCGTTCTGCCGCATGTGCAGGATCAATTGGTCAGCCCCGGCAAGGTTCTTGGCCTGCGCGAGCGGACTGAAGATCGTCTGGATAAAAGGGACCTCCATGCCAAAGGCGCTTTGCAGCCTGTCCAGACACCTGAGCTGACGCCCCAGCGCCCCGTCATCAGGCTCCAGCACACGCATGGCAAGCCAATCCTCCGGGTGATTAATCACCCGATTGGTGAACTCACGGGTACCCTCCGTGTTACCCACCCAGACATCCACCGTCCCCCAGTCTGAGGTGCAGTAGCTGCTGGATGGCGAGACCTTAACGAAATCCCAGTCGAATTCCTTCTGAAACGCAATATGCGCTTCAGCGAGGTCATCAGCACGCTGGTCATCGCCGGGCCAGTGGCGCCACAGCGCAATCGGAACCCGATCCACATTCTCGCCATGAATTGCAGCCTGCAGCCGTTCACGTTTATTCATAGTGATTCACCTGCTTTATGGGGTAGCACCTCATCATCGAAGAGGTGGGCTGGTGGTAGTGCAGCCTCATGCCGGGCGCACCACTATTCTACCGTTTCAGCGGCCAGGAGACATATCGTGAAACAGGCTGCAAAGCTGAATCAGTGCCGATCAGCCGCCAGCAGCTTCACCTGGTCGTAGGTTATCCCGGTGCGGCTGATGTCTGTCTGCACGGGATCGACAGCGAGGAGCGCCAGAACCTCATCCGGGCGCGTGGTTCCCTGCTCCGCGAGCGCCAGTTCCATTTCCAGCGCCGGGGAAGGCTCTGTGACCAGCTGGAGCGCGAAGATCAGCGGACGCAGGTCACCTTCACCCTTACGGCGCTGCACCACCAGGGTCTCAGCCGCAAGGATCGCGGAGATACGTTCACGCAGGTCGTCGGCACTGACAGGCAGGCCGGAAG
>JADZAD010000189.1 GCA_020852775.1 Anaerolineae bacterium | reverse complement strand
CGCATCGGCTTCAATGGCTCGATCACGTTCTACGATGCGCTGCTGCCGCACGTCGCACGTGAGGAAGACCAGGATCGTGTCTCTGCGCTGGGTTACGCGATTGGCTACCTCGGTGGTGGCCTGCTGCTGGCCATCAACGTTGCCATGATCCAGGTCTGGGGTTTTGAGATCGGTGCGCGAATGTCGTTCGTCAGCGTGGCGGTGTGGTGGCTGGTCTTCTCCATTCCGCTCTTCCTGCGTGTGCCGGAACCACCCGCCGCGACGGCACACACCACGGGCCGGGCAGTATTCGCGGAGACGACTGCCCGCCTGAGCCATACCTTCAGAGAAATCCGTCACTACCGTGAACTGCTGCGCTTCCTGATTGCCTTCCTGATCTACAACGACGGCATCGGCACCATCATCGGCGTTGCCGCGATCTACGCCACCGAACTCGGTTTCGGGGCACTGGAGACGATCCTCGTGCTCCTGCTGGTGCAGTTCGTCGGTATCCCCTTCAGCCTGGTCTTTGGCCGCCTCCCCAACCCGGAAGCTAAACACCGGCCTGCCTTTCTCGGCTTCATCCTCTTCCTGATCGTCGCACTGCCATCAGTAGCGATTGCCGGGCGCTTTCTGCTCCCGCTCGATGTAAGCGGCGCTGCCCCGCTGCCCTACGAGACGACAGAGACAGCACTCGGACAGGGCACGTATATCGTCGCAGCACAGGATCGGATCGGGCGTGAGGGCAACTGGGCTGACGAAGTCGTCGCCGGGGAACTGCTCAAGCCGACCGGGCTGCTCAGTTTCCTCAACGACCCGTTCGGTGGCCCGGCTCAGGATGCGACATACGTCAGTGGCAGCAGCGTCGGGGATGCGCTCGAAGTACCGTTCAACGGGCAGAAACTGGAAGTCGTCTATGCCGCCGGCCCGAATTCTGGCACCTGGAGCGTTGAGGTGGACGGCACACCGCTCCTTGATGACGAAGGCCAGCCGGTGCTGATCGATGCCTACAGTCCGGCCCCGCGCTATGGCGTCAGAGAGACGATCGAGGTCGAAGACGCTGGCGAGCACGCCCTGCGGCTGGTGAACAACGGCGAACAGAACGCGGCATCCGGTGGGACAGCGCTGTCGCTTTACAGCGTGGAGGTGCTGCCGCCTGCACGTGCCGGCGGCTTCGGGTTGATCGGTCAGATCGTTGGCCTGCTCGTGGTACTCAACCTGGTAGGGCTGGCCTTTGGTTTCGGGCTTGGCCCACTGCTCTTCCGCAGGCTGGCGGCAACGCTGGACACGCGCCGTGCCATCATCCTGGCGCTGGTCACCTATTCGATTATCGCCGTCTGGGGCTTCTTCCTTGACTCGACAATCGAGTTCTGGTTCCTCGCGTGGATGGTGGCAATCGTGCAGGGTGGCAGCCAGGCGCTCAGCCGCAGCCTGTATGCAGCAATGTCACCCTCATCCAAGAGCGGTGAGTTTTTCGGCCTGTTCGCCATCATGGAGAAATTCGCTTCACTTTTCGGCCCGCTGGTGTTCGCCTTTGCCGGGCTGGCGCTCGGCAACAGCCGCTGGGGGGTGTTGAGCCTGATCGCGTTCTTTCTGGTCGGGATCGCCGTGCTGCTCACGGTCAACGTCGAAGAGGGTAAGCGCGTCGCTCGTGCAGACGACGAGGCGCTGCTCAAGGCAGGCGCCGTCGAAGGTTAGGCTGACTGTCTGAATACCAGCCCCAAAGCGCCCGGAGGCAGGCTTCTGTCTCCGGGCGTCTCGTTCAGCGTAAGGAGGTCAGGGCAGCATCAAGAAGGCCCCGATGCGCCGCCAGCAGGGTAGGCTCACCGGGGTGCCAGCGTTCATCACGCAGGGCACTGGCCTCACCGCCCGCCTCGCGCACGATCAGCACACCGGCGGCAGCGTCCCACGGCTTGAGGCCGCAGTTGAAATACAGGTGCACCCGCCCCGCTGCCACGTAGCACAGTGCCAGCGCCGCACTGCCGAAGATGCGGGTGGTACGCCCCAGCGGGGCCAGCCGCGGGAAGGTCTCGAAGAGCAACCGGCGCCCTTCCGGTGAGTGCGCCCAGTCGGTGCACATCACCGCATCGCGCAGGCCGGGCGCTTCCATCGGCGGGAGCCGTGTGCCATTCAGCCTCGCACCGCCGTCCCGGCTGGCCTCGAAGACCTCTTCGCGGTTCGGATCATAGACGACGCCCGCGATCAACTCGCCATCAAGCGCCACCGCCACGGAGACGCAGTACATCGGCAGGCCATGCGCGTAGTTCGTCGTGCCATCCACCGGATCGATCATCCACGAGTAGCCCGCCGGGGGTTGCCAGCGGCCTTCTTCGTCCACACCGTTGTTCAGGCCGTCTTCCTCGGCCAGAATCGCATGGGCCGGGTACCTGGCGCGGATGACGGCAATCGCCGCTGCCTGCGCCTCGCTGTCCGTGCGGGTGACAATCTCACGGTTCAGTTTCAGGCGGCGTTCACGCGGGGCATTCTGCTGCGCCTGAATCACCCGTCCAGCCGCAAACGCAGCCTCCCGGACAGTCACCAGCAGGGTTTCAGGGGACGGTACGCTCATGCTGTCTTCTCAACCACCAGAAAGTGTGACAGGCCCAGCACTCGCAGGGGTGTATGTTCCAGCCCCTGCAGGATGGCACGCAGTGCCTTACCGATCACCGGGCTGCGCCGGATGATGTTGTCATAGGCCCCGAAGATGCGTGTGTAATGCACCACATGTACCGGCTGTCCGGCGAACAGGCGCAGCAGGCTACGGCGCGTATAAACGCGGACATGCGGCGCGAGGCGGTTCCGCAGCACATTGGGAAGGTAGTTCACCAGCGGTGTATTACCGAAGTGATACTTCCCGCGCCAGTAATGTCCGTGCTGTTCAACCGGATACCAGCGGTTCGGGCAGAAGACCAGGAGGCGCCCACCCGGCGCGAGGACTCGTACCATCTCACATACAGCGGCATTGTCATCCTGAACGTGCTCGATGACCTCATTTGAAATGACCAGGTCAAAAGAAGCGTCCGGATAGGGCAGGGCCTCCGCCGCCGCGACATGCACCTCCGCCACGCGCTGGTGGGCGGCAGCCGCCCGATCGTGTTCGATATCGAAGGCAACGACCCGCGGAGAGTCCTCGAGCAGGTGCGCGGCATATGCGCCAAGCCCGCAGCCGTTTTCCAGGATACGCGCCCCTGCCACGCTGCCCCACTGGCGGATCATCGCCAGGCGGCGATCCTGCCCGGCACGCCAGACGTAGCTGGGAGCGCCGCGCTCGGCGTGTTTCTCGTCACTGGATCGCTGGATCGCTGTCACTGTCTCCGGGCCGTCCTCATCAGGGATTCCACTGCCTGCGCTACTGCGCGGCGCTGAGTTTACCCTTGAGGGTATCAATCGGGCCAATCGGAGTCGGATCCGCGCCGTACACCATAGCAAGATAGTAGCTCACGTAGTCACCGAACTGGATCAGGCTGAACTGCTGTGCCAGGCGGCTCTTGCCCTGTGCCCGGATCGTTTCGTTGAGCAGCCCCTGCTGCAGGTACAGCTCGTGGGTGAAGCGGTGGCGGAGCTGTACCCGCGGGTGATCGTAGGAGGAGGTCAACTGCACGACCATGACCGTCTGCACGAAACGCTCCGGGTGCTCGATGCCGACAACCGCGTTATGGTTCAGTTCAGGCAGGGCCTCAAAGTAAGCCGGAACCTTCGCGTTCTCGTTGAGCTGCGTCTTCCAGCGCCGTGCTACCGGCTCAAGGATTCCGGCACCCCAGATTACCGGGATACCGTCAGCCAGATTGCCACCCACCTGCTTGGCCCGGTTACTGGACGCCGGGCGCGTCTCACCGATGCGCTCACGGTCAGCACGCAGCACGGCGACCGCCTCCTGCATGTCCGCAGACAGATCAGGGGTGAGGCCCGCCTGAGCCGCCACACCGAGCAGCGTCCCGTACAACCAGCCGATGGCCGCGCGCGGGGGTGAATTGTAGACGTAACGTACCACGATGCCCCCCGCCCGTTCCACCATCTCCGCAAGCGCCCCGCCGGTCGTGATGGCGATCACCCGGCAACCACGTATGATGGCCTGTTCGGTGGCGGAGAGGGTTTCCTCGGTTGTGCCAGAGTGGCTGAGGGCGATCAGCAGGCAGGCAGGCCCGGACATAAAGGCGGGCAGGGTGTAGCCACGGTTGACCACAACTGGTACCGGGCAGGTATCCGTGATCAATGCCTGCAGCAGTTCACCGCTGATCGACGAGCCCCCCATCCCGCAGATGGTGACCACCTTCACGCCGCGGTAAGCGTCAGGCAGGCTTACCTGCCGCGCTATGCTCCATGCCTGTTCAAGATGCTCAGGCTGCGACTGGATACGCTCAAGCATGCCGCTGCTGTCAACGCTTGCGTAATTCTGGATGTCATCCAGATGCATTCTCGCACTCCTTCAACAGTTCTTTCCAGCCCCACGAAGCTCCTGCGAGATACCCGATACAGGCGCGCCGAAACGGGACATGTTCATCAGTGGGTTGAGCCGCCGGGGCCCGCGTGCGGAAGCACGGTGCCCCAGGGCTCCGGGATATTGTCAATGATCTCGATCCACTCAGCCAGCGCCGCCCGATAGGCCTCCAGCCGGCTCCTGTAGTCATCGTCCATCGGGCCTACGCACATGTTATAGGCATCCTCGTGGTTATCCCGGTAATATCCTTTGCGCCGCCCGACTATCTCAAACCCGTACTTGCGATACAGGTTCTGCGCGATGGCGTTTGATACCCGTACCTCCAGGGTGACATAGGCTGCACCGTGGCGCAGGGCCTGCCGGATCATCATCCAGATCAGCAATTCACCCAGTTTGCGTCCACGCCAGTCCGGGTGGACAGCAATTGTGCTGATATGCGCCTCATCCACGATCTGCCATGAACCGGAGTATCCCGCCAGCCGCCGGGCAGATGCAGGGGTAGCCTCAGGCTGGCGGCCCAACAAACGGTTGACCCAGCCGGAGAGCCCGCCATCTGCCCCGCCTGCCTCCGCCGTGGGCTCCAGCACGTCAGGCGTTTCGAGCACGATCAGGATGGCGCTGCGGTTCTCCAGCAGCTCGTAGCGATAAGTCCGCTCCGGCCAGGGTGTCGCAAATGACAGGGCATCCAGCCGCACGACCTGGCTGATGTCATCCAGGCGCATCGGGCGCGCGATAATCCTGGGGCGATGTTGTTCGCTCATGGTCTCAGTACACCGGCGCGAGCGCCGATGAGTCAGCCGCTTCTCCTGCGCGCAGCCTTTCGGCAGCAATCTCCGCCAGGCAGGCTGCGCGGCGCAGCGCGACAGCGGGCGTGGCAACAATAGTAGCGTCACCACGCGCAGAAAGGAAATCGCGGCTGACCGCATCGACCTCCCCGGCAACCTGCACCGGCCCAGCGAAGCGCTCCGTGAGGGCCTGCCAGGTTGTCAGCAGCAGTTCATCTGCCGAGCGCCAGCACGTATCCCACACATAGCGGGCTGCATTGATCCGCCCACGCCCCGCCCGGGCAGTCACCCAGAGTGTTCCGGCAAGGTGCGGTTGGCTGTAGGCGACGATGTCCAGCGTCGGCACGGCGATCAGCGCGGGCGGAGGTGACACAGCCAGCACGATCCCCTTGGCGAGGCTCATGCCGATTCGCAGGCCGGTATACGAGCCCGGGCCGCCGGCCACTGCGACAGCCCGCAAATCACGTGGCGCAACCTGCGCAACAGCCATCATCTGCTGCACTGCGGGTGCAAGTTCGACGGTATGGTTATCGGTGGTGCGCCAGGTTATCTCAGCGATGACTTCATCCTCGCTGTGCAGGGCAATGCTGGTCACCCGGGTTGCGGTATCGATCGCCAGAATCATCTGACAGTTCTCATAGGTTGGGGGCGGCTCATCTTCTGCATTGTAACCTTCCCGCATGCGATACTGCGAGAGGCTATTGCCCCACATAGGGCGGGATGCTATACTAATCACCATTGGGCGCGTAGCTCAGCTGGTTAGAGCGCACGGTTCACATCCGTGAGGTCGCGGGTTCAAGTCCCTCCGCGCCCACAGTTTAATTTCCTTCGGAGTGCGGTAATCCTGATGACTATCAGGGGAACCGCATTTTTCGTATACTTGTGGTATGCATCGCCCTGGCAAACCCGGTAATGGTCGGATGAAGGGCAGGTAGCCGTGACAAAGCGCACAGCAACAACCGCACGGGAGTGGGCACTTTTCGGGGTACGCTGGATCATCCCCGTCGGGCTGCTTCTGGGGACGCTGAACGGCCTGCCCGGGCCCGAAGACGTCGGCCCCATCCTGCTGGTTGTGATCCTCTCCGCCATCTCCAACGTGATAGTTACCCTGCTGCTCCTGCTCAATGTCTGGGCCAGCCCGGTCACGGGGGTGGTGGTCGTGGTCGATGCACTGCTGGCCTGTGCCGCGGTGGTCGTCGGTGGGCCTGGCATGTTCTGGGCGGGCGTCCTCCCGGCAATGGTGGCTGGTTTCTACTACGACTGGCTGCCCGGCCTGCTCGTGGGGGCGGCGATCGCGATTGTTATGGCGGCGATCGAGATTATTCTGCCATCTCCCGGTGGGATCAATATCGCATTTCTGCTCCTCACTCTGCTTGCCCTCCCCGGCGTGGGGCCCGCCGCTGCCTTCCTGAAGCATGACGAGAACCAGATCGTCGAAATCCGTGAGCGCGGTCAGCGTGCCCAGCGGCTGGGCCGTATCGCTGCGGAGTATATGACGGTTATCTACGAGATGACCTCTGTCCTCAGCACATCCCGGCTCGATCCGCGCCGGGTACTGGTGTCAGCCGTCGAATTCGGCGTGGATGGCCTGGAGCGCGTTGGCGTCAGGGGGCCGCTCTATGGCGCAGCGATGCTCTTCACTCCGTCCGACGACCCACACAGAGCGGAGAACGACCTCAAGGTCCATTACGCCACGAATTCCGTCCTTGCGATGGATGAGCACGCCGTGGTGCCCGGCCACGCCGGCGCAATCGGGATGGCAATGATCAACAAACTTCCGGAAATCAGCCTTTCCCCGGCAGAGGATGCCGAACTTGTGCTGATGGAAACCTATCGCAAATGCCGGACGGTCATGGTGCTGCCCCTGCTCTCTGGCGACGAGTCCTACGGCGTGATCCTGATGGGAAGTGGCGAAGTGAACGCCTTCAAAGAGCCGCATCTCGACCTGATGCGCACGCTGGCGAACCAGTCTGCGGCGGCATTGCAGAATGCCCGCCTGTATGATGCCCTGCTCACTCAGCGTGACCGCATCCTCAGCCTGGAGAAGGCGGCCCGCGCACAGCTCGCCTCCGAACTGCACGACGGCCCGACACAGGGTGTCGCAGCGATCACCATGCGCCTCAACTACATCCGGCGACTGATCGAGAAGAAGCCCGACGTGGCCGGCAACGAACTCTACCAGGTCGAAGATCTCGCCCGGCGCACCGCCAAGGAGATGCGCCAGATGTTGTTTGAGCTGCGCCCTAAAGCACTTGACCAGGGCCTGAGGGCCGGGCTGGAACAGCTCGCCGTCAAGACCGAAGAGACCTACGTGCAGAAGGTCGTGGTTGAAGTAGAAGACAACTGCGACCAGTCACTGGACTCGCAGACGACGCTCACACTGTTCTCCGTCGCGACGGAAGCCATCACCAATGCCCGCAAACATGCCAGTGCGGAACTGATCCGGGTGCGCGCCTTTGTACGCGAGAATACGCTGGTTTTCGAAGTCAGTGATAACGGCAATGGGTTTGACGTCGAGAAGGCGCTGGCCGATGCGCGAAAGCGTGAGGGGCACCTCGGGCTGGTCAATCTGATCGAGCGGGCCGCCGTTCTTGAGGGGACATTGCACCTCGACCCCGCCCCCGGGCAGGGGACACGCATCGCCATTTACATCCCGATGGCGGTGATTGACTACCGCCGTAATGAAGAACAGCGCCGCGCCGCCCAGGGCGGAGAGCAGGAAGTGGTCGTGGTCACCGGGACTAACCCGCTCCCCCGTTAACCCACTAGCAGCCGGTGCAACCCGGCCACAAACTCATTCTTGCCTCCCTGTGCCGGGTGGCGCAGGGGGATGTACGCCACCTCCAGCGCGGCAAGGTTCGCCTGTGCAATCCGCCCGACCGCACCGATCTGCTCGAAGTCGAACATCTCCAGCAGCAACCGGATAAACGGCAGCCCGATTACCTGTTCGGATCGGGGTGGGGTCCGGTTCGACCGGCGCTCGCCGGGGCGGTGCGGGTGGAGCGGACAGGTGTTCCAGATCACCGGTGGCTCACTGGCGGCCTCCGTGAGCGCCCCCCACAGGATCGTGGCGCTCATCTCCGCCACGCCGCCCGGTACGCCGCTGGTCGCCCAATAGCCCTCTCCGAATAACCCCCAGCGGTCACCACCCGCCAGCATAATTCGCTCACTGGTCACCGGGATGCCCGTCCACGCGCAACCACGATAGCCCGGCGCTTCCGCGAGCAGCAGCACCCGTGCGTGGCGCTCATACAGCATGGTCAGAAAGCGCCGCAGATTGGCCCGCCGCGCCCCTGCAAGCGGGTCTTCCAGTGGCCCGTAGGGATTGAACAGTGCGTCCGTGCCCGGCAGCGCAGCCAGCCTCTCGATGATTGTTTCAATGCTCTGCACGGGGCCTCCACAAAAGAAAAGCGGGGCAGCCTCGCCGCCCCGCCCGTAGTCAACCACACTTGAGCCTACTCCCCGGAGGGGATCCAGACGTTCTTAACCTGCGTGGATTCGTGGAGAAACTCCTCCCCTTCACCCTGTTCCGCACTTGTCCAGTCCCGTGGAGCGCCGTAGTTCACCCAGGTGCGCTTCATGTTCGAGGTAGACATCTTTTCGACGTGATAGCTGCCTTCCGCCGTGCCGAAGTACCAGATCGCATCGACATCGTCATGTTCTGCCAGCGTCTTCGTCAAGTGGTCACGGCAGCCGGTGACGATGTTGACTACGCCTGCGGGGACGTCGGACGTCTCCAGCACCTGGTAGAAGTCCGTGCCACACAGCGGGTATTTTTCCGAAGGCAGGATCACGACGGTGTTGCCACGCGCAATTGCCGGCGCCAGCAGCGAGACAAACCCCAGCAGCGGCTGCTCATCCGGGCACGCGATGCCAATCACACCGATCGGTTCATGTGCTGCGACCGTCACCCCACGCAGCGGGGTTTCCTGCACGGTGCCACCGAACTTGTCCGCATAGGCCGCATACGTGAACAGGCGGCGAATCGACAGTTCGACTTCGCTGGCAGCACTCTCCAGGTTGCAGCCCGTCATCGCGGTGATCCGCCCGGCGAACTCCCCGGCGCGGATCGACAGGTTCTCGGCGATGTAGTACAGGATCTGGGCACGGTTGTGTGCCGAGCGCGACGCCCAGCGGTCGCTGGCCCACAGGCCTGCCTTGGTGTGCGCCGCCTCAACCGCGTCACGGATGTCTTTACGGTTGCCGTCGCCGACCTGTCCGACTACTTCCCCATCCGGGCCGGTCACGCTCAGGCTGTAGTTGCCGTCCGGACGCACCTGCTTGCCGCCGATGAACAGCTTGGGCGTGCGATCGATCCGGAGGGGCTGCACCCCGGTCGATCCATTTGGCGCGCGCCCGTTAAGCGGCACCGGGCGGCCTTCGACATGTACGCCCCAGGCCGGGGCATCCTTGCTGCTCAGGAAGCTCAGGTCAGGCGCCGGGCGCTCCTGCCAGGCGGGCCGGACGTATTCATAAAGGCCTTCTCTGCCACCTTCGCGCCCGTAGCCGCTCTCACGGTAGCCGCCGAAGCCCGCGGCGGCATCGAACAGGTTGGTCGAGTTGACCCAGATGCTCCCCGCCTTGACCTTCTGCGCCACGTCAATGGCGAGGTTGATGTTATCCGTCCACACACTGGCAGCCAGCCCATAGCGGGTGTTGTTTGCCAGCAGCACCGCCTCCGCCGGGGTACGGAAGGTCATCCCGACCAGCACCGGGCCAAAGATTTCCTCCTGCGCCACCGTCGAGGACGGCTCGACATTCGTCAGGAGCGTGGGCGGATAATAGCAACCACCAGCAGGCAGTTCACAGGGTGGCTGGTAGATTTCCGCGCCCTCCGCGAGGCCGGTCTTCACCCAGCGGTCGATGGTCTCGTACTGCACCGGGGCGACCACCGCGCCGATGTCGATCGCCTTATCAAGTGAGTGGCCGATACGGAGCTGGCTCATGCGGCGGCGCAGCTTCGCGTAGAAGCGGTCAGCAATGCTTTCCTGCACCAGCATACGCGAACCCGCGCAGCACACCTGCCCCTGGTTGAACCAGATTGCGTCTACCAGCCCCTCGATCGCGCCGTCAAGGTCGGCATCCTCGAAGATGATGAACGGCGACTTGCCACCCAGCTCGAGTGAGAGCTTTTTGCCCGTACCGGCGGTGACGCGGCGGATGATCCCACCGACCGCCGTCGAGCCAGTGAAGGCGATCTTGTCGAAGACGGGATGGTTGGTGATCGCCACGCCGGTCTCATCGCCGCCGGTGACGATGTTGACCACGCCCGCAGGCAAGCCTGCCTCGGCAATGATCTCGCCGAACAGCAGCGCGGTAAGCGGCGTATAAGGCGCGGGCTTAATTACGACGGTATTACCCATCGCCAGCGCCGGGGCGATCTTCCAGGCGAGCATCAGCAGCGGGAAGTTCCAGGGGATGATCTGGCCGACCACGCCCACCGGTTTGTAGCCCACCATCTCACGCTCGGCAAGCTGCGCCCAGCCCGCATGGTAATAGAAGTGGCGCGCCACCAGCGGGATGTCAATATCGCGCGATTCGCGGATCGGCTTGCCATTGTCGAGCGATTCAAGCACCGAGAGCAGGCGGGCGTGCTTCTGGATGTTACGGGCGATCGCGTACAGGTAGCGCGCACGCTCATGCCCGGGCGTCTGGCTCCAGGTGGTGAAGGCTCGCTGCGCGGCCTCCACGGCGCGGTCTACGTCTTCCGTGCTGGCATCCGCCACCTTGCCAAGCGGCTGTCCGTTAGCCGGGCTGGTGGCGTCCATATAGCGCTTACTGGCGGGGGTTACCCAGTGGTTGTCGATGAACAGGCCGAACTTACGCTTGTGATCATCCAGCCATGCCAGCGCCGCCGAGGGCGATTCCGGGGCCGGGCCGTATTCCATAGTTTCAAAGACCTCTGCGACTTTCGACATGGTGTACTCCTGATGACCGGGAAATGGGCTGT
>JADZAD010000188.1 GCA_020852775.1 Anaerolineae bacterium | reverse complement strand
TTGAAGGTCGTCCCGATCACCGCGCCATCCGCTACGCTCAACTGCTGATCCACGTTGCTCACCCGGACGCCGGTATTAGCGAACACTACCGTATCCGGCACCGCCTGTTTGACAACCTGCAGCGTTTCCGCGGAGGTCTCAACGCCTGCTGTCAGCCCAGACACGCACAACGCATCGGCCTTCGCGTTGAAGACCGTCGAGCGCGCAATCGCTCCGATGTCACGCGGGGTGAGGTACGCCGCCGATTCCGGCACGATGTTGAAGAGCAGCTTCACGTTCTGCGCGCCAACCGCGCGGGCATGGCGCGCCACAACGCCGTAATCTGTGTTCCACAGTCCGAAGTCACTGGCATAGACGCCGGTGAAGATCTCGCGGATAAAGGCCGCCCCCACCGCCGCCGCGAGGTCAAGCGAGCGAGCCGGATCCCACAGCACATCCACACCAAACGGGATATGAATCTCCGGGTAGAGTTCCGCGACCACGCGGGCCATTGCCGCGATCGTCACCGGCTCGACCCTGGTCAGGTACGGCAGGCTGAACTCGTTTGAGAACATCACCGCGTCAACGCCACCCTCCTGCAGCGCGAGCAGGTCCGCGCGGGCGGCATCAACCACTTTACGCATCCCTCCTGCCGTATCCCAGCCGGGGTCGCCGGGCAGCGCCTTCAGGTGGCACATGCCGATCACGGGTTTAGCAGTTCCGAAGGTCTCTTTCAACCAGCCTGACATGATGTAATCCTCTTGCTGATAAGGCCGCACCGGGGCGGCATAATTCTGACAGAGAAAGATGTGCCTGATCATAGCACAGGGTACCGCTATCCAGAGCATGGGCTGAACTGCATGCTATCCGGCACCCTGAAACATGACACATGACCGGGCATCGCACCCGCCCGCAGCATATAATCTGCACAGTCCGGTTATCCACAGTGCCGGAATCACAGAGGAAGCCATGCACGAACTGGGCCTCGTCGAGAACCTGCTCACCCTTGCCCTCGGCCACGCCGAGCAGGCCGGCGCGGCGCGTATTACCCGCCTCAACCTGGTGATCGGATCGCTCTCCTCGGTGGTGGATGACTCGGTGCAATTCTACTGGGACTTCCTGGCGAAGGACACGATCGCTGAAGGGGCAATACTCGCCTTCGAGCGTATCCCTGGCCTGCTGCGCTGTGACGACTGCGGCCAGACCTGTGACATGCCCACCTTTGAAACCGGCGGCTGCCCCGGCTGTGGCGGGGCACATGTGCGGATTATCGACGGAGACCAGTTCCGGCTGGAGAGCATTGAAATCGAGGAGGCCTGACGTGGCTGAGACAAGAACCATCAGCGTGCAGCAGCACATCATGAGCGCCAACGACCTGCTCGCCGGGGACATCCGTGCCCGGCTCGATGCGGCGGGCGCGTTCGCCATCAACATCATGGCGTCACCCGGCGGTGGTAAGACCAGCACTATCCTGCGTACCGTGCAGGCGCTCAAGAGCGAAATGCGCATCGCGGCGGTGGACGGAGACATCGTCCCGGTGGATGTGGATCGCATTGCCGCGGAAGGTATCCCGGTCGAGCTGGTCAACACAGGTGGCTCATGCCACCTCGACGCGAACATGCTGCTGGGCGTCATCGATAAGGTGGACCTTGAGCACACCGATCTGCTGATCATCGAAAACGTCGGCAACCTCGTCTGCCCGGCGAACTTCGCGCTTGGCGCCCATGCCAACGTGGTGATCGCCAGCGTGCCGGAAGGTGCGGATAAACCCTACAAGTACCCGGGCATGTTCCGCGGCGCGGACGTGCTGCTGCTCAACAAGATCGACTATATGCCGCTCTCGGACTTCGATGTCGAGTACTTCAGGCGGGGTGTGATGGCCGTTAATCCGGATGTCACCTTCCTCCCGGTCTCCTGCCGCACCGGAGAGGGACTTGAGGGTTGGTACGACTGGTTACGGGCACATGTCCGTAAGTAGTGTGCACGGATAGTGTGCACAGAAGGTGAGAGAAACCACTGGGGGCCATGGGCCCCCTGTGCGCGTCATCGCATGTGTACAGATCAGCGGACGATCAGGCTGGCGAACTGTACCCGCAGATTGGTCAGGCGGTCACCGACGCTCTTTGCCAGTTGCGTCATGATTACGTAACCAATCTCGGTATTCGATTCCATCAGCCGCAGCAGGCTTGCCGCATCGATCGCTACCAGTTTGCTGTCCTTCGTGGCCTGAGCCCCCAGGGTAAAGATGTATGGCTCGACGAGTGCCGACCAGCCCACCAGTTCACCCTCCACCAGCGTCGAGATATGCTGGCGTGCCCCACGCTCCCCGATATTCATTTCGAGGCCAACCGCGCCGTTGACCAGCAGGTAAAGCGCCGTTGCATCATCACCTTCGTGGAAGAGCCATTCCCCGGCCTTGAAGCTGACCTCCCGCGAGAGCATTGCCACGTCCCGGTATGCGGCAGGCTCCAGCCCCGCGAACACCGTAAATCGCCGAAGAATCTCTGGTGACACCATCGGCCAACCCTCCTTAGTAGTCTCCAACCTCTTCAAGGAGACCGATCACGATTGACACCATCTCGGGCAGCGCCGCCGCGATCGCCGGAGAGAGTGCCTCACCGAAGGTCAGGACGTCTCTTGCCCCTACTCCCACGACGCGAATAGCTTCATCTGCCGGAAGCACCGCCCCCAGTGACCGCCCCAGCCGCAGCGCGGTGGGCAGGTCAGCGTCATGGCTGCTGGCAGTGTTGAGCGTATCCGGCAGGCTGCCCGCGTCAAACAGCCAGACCTGCCCCACCCTGCCCGGTTCGGCCCAGACCGTATCGATCAGGATACAGCGGGTATAACCGGTCATAGCTTCCATCAGCGCCACCCCACCCACGGAAAGCTCGGCTACTTCAACTGCCTTGCGGAGTGGCCCCAGCCGCCGGGAGACCTCTCGCGCGGCGAGTATGCCGGCGGCGTCATCCCGCAGAATAGGATTTCCCAGCCCGATCACCAGCGTTCGCATCCGCCCTCCCGGCCAGCAACCGCCAGGGGCCAGCATACGCCGGCCCACTGTGCCCGTGAACTCCGGCTATGGCAGGTACTGGGCGCGCCGGTCGATCAGCGCCCCGGCAGCGTCGTAAACTTTCACTTCGAGCGGCATCTGCCCGGGCAGCGAATGGGTCGCGCAACTGAAGCATGGATCGTAGCAGCGGAACGCCATCTCAACCATGTTCAGGATACCGTCATTCACTTTCCCATCATGGATGAGCGCACTCGCCGCCTTCTTGATGCTCAGGGTGATCGGGGCACTGTTGTTGGTCGTGCCAACGATCAGGTTGACCTTGGTTATCAGCCCGCGCTCATCGGTCTCATAGTGATGCGTAAGCGTCCCGCGCGGCGCCTCGACCGTGCCAATACCGACGGTCGGCGTCTCAGTGGGGATAGCGCGCACGTCCGGGCTGGTGATCTCCGGGTCGGTTGCCAGGATCAGCATATTTTCCGCCGCGTAGAGCATCTCGACGAGCCGCGCCCAGTGTGCGGCCAGGACGTGATGGACGGGCTTGCCACCCAGCGCGTCGAAGAGCTGTTCGTAGGCCTCCTGTGCGCGTGGAGTCGCCATGCCGTCGGCGACGTTCAGGCGGCTCATCGGGGTACAGGTGTACAACCCGGAGTCCGGCCCGTCCACGAAGCCTTTCCAGCCGACTTTTCGCAGGTAAGGGAACTTCACGTAGCTGTACGGTTCGACATGCTCGGCGATGTGATCCGCGTATTCCTGCGGTGCGTATTTCGCAAATTCACGCCCCGCCGGATCGATGACGCGCACCATGCCGTCATAGAAGTTCACATGGTTGTTCGCGTCCACCAACCCCATGTAGTGGGTGTGCTGGGTGTAGCCATCACTGCGGATCAGATCCACGTAAGAGGGGTTTTTCAGCACGATCTGGCGGAACACGCTGAGGGACCATTGCGCAAACTCGATATTATCATGCGCCACCTTCTCGATGAACTGGCGTTCTTCTTCACTGATCGCCTTGCTCATGCCGCCGGGCAGCGCGGAAACCGGGTGGATGGCCCGCCCGCCTATAATCCTGATCACCTCATGGTTGGCCTTGCGTGTATTGAGCACCCGCAGGCCGGCTTCCTGCCCCACGGCGGCGATCACCCCCAGCACGTTACGCTTCGAGGCGGGCGCATCCGGCCCAACGACGAAATCCGGCCCGCCCAGCGCGTAGAAGTGAGTGGTGTGGTCGGTCACGTAGAACGCCATATAGAGCAGTTCGCGCAGTTTCTTCGCCGCCGCGGGGGGATCGACGTGAAACAGCATGTCGAGCGCCTTGGCTGACGCCATATGGTGCGCCTCCGGGCACACGCCGCAGATGCGATCCGTCAGGCGCGGCATGTCCTCTGCCGGACGGCCCAGGCAGAACACCTCAAACCCGCGCAGTTCCGGTATCTGAAAGTACGTGTCTTTGACCTCCCCGGCGTCATCGAGGAAGATTTCAATTTTCCCGTGCCCTTCGAGGCGTGTGATCGGATCAATGGTCAGTCGCTGCGCCATGTCCGTGTTCTCCTAGTCTTTGAGCTTCGGATCGAGCCGGGGCGCTTCCGCCAGCACGGCGACCGACCGGGTGCCGTGCTTCCCGGTAAGATGGGCGCGGTGCAGTACCGAGTGGGCCAGGCTGAAGCGGTAGAAATACCCGGCGGGATCGGGCAGGGTATCGAGGATCACATCCATCTGCTCCGGCGTCTCGGCATCCAGCACCGAGGCCAGTGCCGCGATCAGCTTCGCGCCGCCGTCGATCACGCCTTCGTTCGGGCCATAGCAGCCTTCGCAGCCCCGGTTGACAAGCGGGCACAGCGCGCCACAGCCGGCGCGTGTAGCGATCCCGGCGCAGAACAGCCCCTGATCCAGCAGGCAGATCTCCGGGTCGGGGATGATCTCATACGGGCGGTAGAAACGGCTGATCTTCTTCTCGGAGCGTTTGCGCGGGCACTCATCACAGACCGTTACATCCAGCCCGATCACCGCGCCCTTCTCCGGGAGCTTGCCCGCGACGATCGCGTCCAGCGCCGCCTCGGCCCATTTTGCTTCGGGCGGGCAGCCCGGCAGGTAGTAATCCACCTCAACTACCTGGTTCAGCGTGCGAACAGTATTCCAGAAGGCAGGGAGGGTCAGGGTGTCGCCGTGTTCGGTCACAACCTCCGTCTGCGGATCGATGCCGTCCGGGTTATCCGTGCCAGGCGCATCATGGAAGATGTAGCGCATCATCTGGCTCCGGTCGCTGAAGTTCGCCAGCCCGGGCGCACAGCCTTCAATCGCGCAGCTCCCATAAGCGACCAGCACCTGGCTTTTACGGCGCAGCAGGTGTGCCCATTCGGCGTTTTCATCATTGCGAATCGCGCCGTTAAAGAGCGTCACCGCGATCTCGCCATCCGCCAGCGCTTCGATGTCGCTCTTCTTGAAGTCCATCACGCATGGCCACAGCACGATCTCAAAGTTGGCCGCAACATCCAGCAGCTTCTCATGCAGCGCAAGGATCGAGATGTCACACCCGCCGCAGGATGCTGCCCAGTAGATCGCCAGTTTGGGTTTGCTGGTCTCAGACATGGGCCGCCTCCTCTTCCTGAAGGGCGCTCAACGTGTGTTCCGCGAAGGGCCCCGCGTCGTCAATATTGTCGCGCCACTCCAGCGGGCCCAGCACGGCGATGCGCTCGGTCATCTGCTTCACGGTCTCGGTGAAGAGCATCCCCTGTGCGGCGGACGCCCAGGCGAGGTGCACCCGGTCAGGGTGTACTCCGAGCTGCGCGAGTGTGCGCTGCATCAGGCCGAAGCGGGCCATCGCCTTGAGGTTGCCGGTTTCATAATGACACTGGCCGGGGTGGCAGCCCATGATCAGCACGCCATCTGCACCTTCGCGCAGCGCCTTGAGCACGAAGGTCGGGTCGAGCCGCCCGGTGCACATGATCCGCAGGTCGCGCAGGGTGGCAGGGTAGCCGAAGCGGCTGGTCCCGGCCAGGTCAGCGGCGCGGTAGGAGC
>JADZAD010000187.1 GCA_020852775.1 Anaerolineae bacterium | reverse complement strand
TCGTGGGCGATCCGCCCGCTGGAAACGCCGCTTTCACGGCTGGTGTTCGCCCCGGCCTTTCGCCGGGCTGACCTGCTCCTCAGTATCAGCGGCTACACGCGGGACTGGCTGGCCCGCCTGATCAACCATCCGCATGTCGAGGTGCTTCCCGGAGGCGTGAACGTCGAGCCATTCGAGCAGCCGGCGCAGGCCGACCTGCCTGCGTGGGTTGGGCGGGAGCCGGTCGCGCTGAGCGTCGGCATTGTCAAACCGCGCAAGGGGCAGCATATCACGCTTGAAGCGGTTGCGCTGGCCCGGCAGCAGATTCCGAACCTGCACTACGCGATGGCGGGGACGCTCGATGCTGCGCCGGAATACGTCGAGGGATTACGCCGCCGTGCTGAAGAGCTCGGGATCGCGGACTACGTCCACTTCCTCGGCCAGCTTCCGCCGTATGGCGCGCTGACGGCCTGGTTCCAACGCTCGGACGTGTTCATCCTCGCCTCGACCAGTGTTGGCAGCAGTTTCGAGGGGCTGGGCTTCGTCTTTCTGGAGGCGGGCGCGGCGGGCACGCCGGGGATCGGGACGCTGGATTCCGGGATCACTGAAGCGATTGTCGATGGCGAGACAGGCTACCTCGTGCCGCAGAACGACGTCGGGGCGACGGCGGAAGCACTGGTCAAGGTGCTGCGGGACCCGGCGCGCCGGGCGCAGATGGGGGAGGCGGCCCGCCGTTTTGCACGCGAGCGCTCGTGGGAGAACCTCGCGCGGCGTGTGGTCGGACACTACCATGCACTGCTTGCACGATAAACAAACAGGGCCGGGATACCCCGGCCCTGCTGCTGTCTGGCGTTAGTCGCCGTCCCGGATCCGCAGCGCCGGGAAGAGCAGCACCTCGCGGATATTGGGCTGGTCGGTGAGGAGCATCACCAGCCGGTCGATGCCCATCCCAAAGCCACCATTGGGCGGCATGCCGTAGCGCATCGCGCGCAGATAATCCTCGTCTACCGGGTGCGCTTCCTCGCTGTCCGTGCCGTAGAGCCGCCCCATCTCAATGAAACGCGCTTCCTGGTCGAGCGGGTCATTCAGTTCGGTGAAGGCGTTACCCATCTCCAGCCCGGCGATGAAGAACTCGAAACGCTCGACGTGGCGCGGGTCGCCTGGCTTCTTCTTGGCGAGCGGGCTGATGTCGATCGGGTAGTCGGTGATGAACGTCGGCTGGATCAGGTTCGGTTCGACGACGTCGAGCAGGTCGCCGACCAGTTCTCCCCATTTGTGGTCCGGGTTAGCTTCATAGCCCTTCGCCCGGATCGCCCGGTACAGATCCGCTGTGTCCGGGTGGGCCGCATAATCGATACCGGCGTATTCGAGGATGGCCTCGTGCATGCTGATCCGCCGCCAGGGCGGGGCGAGGTTGACCTCATGCCCCTGGAAGCGCACGATCGTGCTCCCGGTGACGGCCTCGGCGGTATAGCCGAGCATCCGCTCGGTGAGGTCCATCACGCCGTTGTAGTCGATGTACGCCTTGTAGAATTCAAGCTGAGTGAACTCCGGATTGTGCTTCCGCGAGACGCCCTCGTTGCGGAAGTCCCGCCCGATCTCATACACGGCGTCATACATGCCGACGAGCAGCCGCTTGAGGTACAACTCGAAGCTGATCCGCAGATACATGTCGTGGTCGAGCGCGTTGTGGTGTGTCACGAACGGGCGTGCCGCCGCCCCACCGTAGATTGGCTGGAGGATCGGCGTCTCGACCTCGAGAAAACCGGCTTCGTCCATGAAGCGCCGCAGGGCACTGATCGTCTTCGCGCGGGCACGGAACACGTCACGCACCTCCGGGTTCACCGCGAGGTCGGCGTAACGCTGGCGATGGCGCGCCTCCGGGTCGGTGAAGCTGCCGTAGCGCCGGATCGTGCCATCCTCAAGCCGCTGCTCCTTGATGTCCGGGAGCTGCGTAAGGGCCTTGGAGAGCAGGATGAACGACTCCACACGCAGAGTGATCTCGCCCATCTTCGTGCGGAACACCACACCATCAGCCTGAACGAAGTCGAACAGGTCGATGTCACGGTTGAACATCTCGTAGAGTTCTTCGCCCACCGCGTTCTGGCGGATCATCACCTGGATACGCCCGCTGCCGTCTTCGATGTCGGCGAAGGTGAGCTTGCCTTTTGGGCGGCTGGCAACCAGCCTGCCACAGAGCGTCAGAGGTGTGGTTTCCACCGCTTGCTCACCGGCAGCGGGATGCGCCTGTTCGATGGTTTCAAAAAGCGCGATCGCCTCGGCGATCGAGTGGGTGCGGCGGACACGCGGCGGATAAGGCTCAATGCCGCGGGCGCGGACGCGTTCGAGTTTCTCAAGGCGGAGTCTCTCGGCTTCGTTAGCGGGTTCCCACACGATAGGTCTTCTTCCTGCCGGGATGTGACATATTGAGGAATACAGCTCGCCGCACCGGCGACCGGGCAACCCCGGCGCCATCAGCAGGCAGATTATGCCAGCACCTGATGTGCCCGGCAATATCGCCAGCGGAACGGGCCGGGAAGCCCCGGCCCATCATGGTCTGCTACGTGGATACGCCCGTCGAGGGCGTCAGGCCTACTCGACAGCGATGATCCGGTACTCGAACATCCCGTCCGGGACCTCAATCACGGCCTTGTCGCCCACCTTCTTGCCCATCAGTGCACGGCCCAGCGGCGATTCGTTGCTGATCGAGCCGTCTTCCGGGTCCGCATCGAGCGGGCCAACGATGTGGAACGTCTCCGGTGATTCTCCCTCCGACTGAACGGTCACTGCCGAATAGAGCCGGATCTCACCGGGGGTGCCGCTCTCCGTCTCTTCATCATCGACCACACGGGCCTGGCTGAGCTGCATTTCGATCTGGTTGATCTTCCCCTGGATAAAGGCTTCCTCGTTCTTGGCGTCAGCATACTCGGCGCTCTCAGAGAGGTCGCCGCCCTCTTCACGTGCCGCACGCAGCCGTTCAGCGACTTCGCTCAGGCGGACATTCTTCAGATACTCGAGATCATTCTCAAGTTTCTTGTACCGCTTCTGGCTGATGGGGATGACGTTATCGTTCGACATCTGAAGTTAGTCCTTCCTGCAGAATCATGAATCCTGGAGCAAGAGCAGGTCCATTACCACGGTACAGCATCGCTGCTTTTCTTTCCGACAGCCTGCCATACCCCATAAAAAATCAACCGCCAGCAGGCGATTGAAATAGGCCGGTGTAAGATGGTGCGGCGCGTTTATGAGCGCGTCATATAGCGGCTTGTATCAGCCGGGTTGGAAGAGTGAATATGAAGCAATAGCCCGGACAAGCCAGGCTGGTTTCAACTCTTAACGCATTTAGCGTTAATATACCATGACTGCGGGACGGAATCAAGCCTGCTCGTCTATGCCGCCGGGCAGCGTAGACGAGTGGCCCGCAGGACACGATACAATGGTATCGGTTTGCCCGCGCCCTGGAGAGATGCCTATGATCCGCACGAAGATTGTCTGTACCCTCGGCCCTGCTTCCCGCGAGCCGGAGATGCTTGAGAAGCTGATCCGTGCCGGGATGACGGTTGCGCGTCTCAACCTGTCGCACGGGTCGCACAGCTATCACGCGGAAACCATCGCACATGTCCGCGAGGTGTCTGCCCGCATCGGGATACCAGTTGCTCTGCTCATCGACCTGCAGGGGCCCAAGATTCGGGTCGGGGACATGAGCGAGAACGGCCTGGTGATCCAGCCCGGTGAACACATAACCCTGACGACACGCCCCGGTACCGCGCAACGCACAGAGGGCGGGGAAAGCTGCGCCCTTGTCCCGGTGCAGTACCGTGAGCTGCCCGCCGCCGTCCGCCCCGGGGAGCGTATTCTGCTGGACGACGGGCTGCTTGAACTGGAAGTCGTCAGGGTGGTGAACAGCACCGATGTACTCTGTCTGGTCGTGCTCGGTGGGTTGCTCAAGAGCAATAAGGGGTTGAACCTGCCCGGCACACAGCTCTCCGTGCCTGCCATCAGCGAGAAAGACTGGGAGGATCTCGAATTTGGCCTTCAACAGAATTGTGACTGGATCGCCATGTCGTTTGTGCGGCAGGCGGCGGAGGTCAGTGCACTCAAGGATTACATCACAAGGCATACCCCGGCAGGTGTACGCCCGGCACTGGTGATCGCCAAGATCGAGAAGCCGCAGGCACTGGAAAATATGGCTGAGATCGTCGCGGTGGCAGATGGTATCATGGTGGCGCGTGGCGATCTCGGTATCGAAATCCCTGCCGAGAAGGTGCCTCTTGCACAGAAGAGGCTGATTCAGACGGCAAACATCGCCGGGAAGCCGGTGATCACCGCGACCCAGATGCTGGACTCGATGATCCGTAACCCGCGCCCGACCCGCGCAGAAGCCAGCGACGTGGCGAACGCGATCCTTGATGGCACTGACGCGATTATGCTGTCCGGTGAGACCGCCGCCGGCGACTATCCGCTTGAATCAGTGGAGACCATGGTGCGGATCGCTGCTGAAGTTGAGAAGGCAATGGCTGAGCCGCCCTGGTCACCCCCTCATCATGTGGGCCACGCCGTACATGATGTAACCGACGCCGTCAGCCATTCGACCTGTGAGGTCGCGTACCGGCTGGATGCTAAAGCGATCATCAGTTCGACGGCATCCGGCCTGACGGCGCGGGCAGTGGCGCGCTACCGTCCGCAGACGCTGATCGTTGCGGCGACCACCAGTGAGATCGTCATGCGACAACTGCTGCTGACGTGGGGTGTACGTCCGCTGCTGACGCCCGTGCGTGAAACCACCGAGGAGGTGCTCCAGCAGGCGGTCACGGAGGCGGCCCGGGCGGGGTATGTGGGCCACGGAGACCGGGTGGTGATTACCGCCGGGATTGCGCCGAATATGGCCGGTATGACCAACCTGATGCTGGTGGAACTGGTGGAACTGGCCGAGCGTATTGACTTCCACCGCTCCAGCGTGACGGGGGAATCCGGGTATCACTCACTGTGAGGGCCCGCCTCAGGGGGTGACGCTCAGGCCGGGTACCAGCACATGATCACCAACTGGCCGGCCCTCCGCATCGACGATCAGCAGGCGGGTATTGGTGCCAAGCAGGTAGACCCCGATCTCGACCTGGTACAGGCCTGCGGGTGCATCCGGGGCAAGCTGCACCGTATAGTTATCCTGAATGGCCTCACCGGGGCGCCACTGGCTGGTCGGGAAGGTGCCCTGCACCGGCCACTGATCAACCTGGCCATACAGCCTGCCGTCCGGGCCCAGCAGGTGAACGAATATGGTGTAGTCCTCGGTCATCGTCGCCAGCCCCTGCCAGCGCAGCCCGACCGCGACCACCTCGCCGGGCCTCCGTTCCCCCGCCTGAAACTCGATCTCTCTGAGCGCAAGCCGGTTCTCGAAGGTGGCAATCGCCTCAGTGGCAGCCTGCCCTTCGAGGCGGGTGTGCCCGATGATACAGGACTCTGAGCGTGGTTGAAGCCAACCGCAGCGTATCAGCCCCCCGGCCAGCACCCATTCCAGCATGGCGCCGTCGCTGCCTGGCCGGACACTCAGGTTGAACACCGCGCCGCCGGGGAGCGTCAGCGAGGCCCCGGTTGCTGCGGCAGAAGTGCTGATGCTGATGTGGCCGGCCTGATCCCGGTAGCGCCAGCCTGCTGTAGCCTGCACCGGGCTGCCGGGCGCAGCCAAATCGGGGGCGGAGAAGCCTGTCAGCGCACCACCGTCAAAAGCGACCGCCATCCGGTGGCGCAGAGGGGGCAGGGTACGGCTCTGCGCGGCCACATCAATATCGCCGATTACAACCCATCCGTCCCCCGCCGCCATTGGCAGGTTCTCTGTGGCGAATGGTTCACGCAGGGCAACTTCGACCGTGTAGACGCCCGGGGGCAACGCTGCTGCCAGCGGAATACTGTAGAAATCCGGGACGACCTCGTCGCCTTTCCAGGCGTTCTGGGGATAGCGATTGCTGACCGGGAAGGCCGGGCTGCTCTCCCACCGTATGGTGCCGGTCGCATCCACCAGCCGGATGATGGTGTGGTAGACGGCGGTCACAGGCCGCGCAGCCTGCCAGTACAGGGTTAGAGGGATCGCCTCTCCGGTGTTCTTACCCGTGTAACCCAGCAGTGTCGGGCCGTTCTCCCACACCGCGCCGACGGTGATCATGTCGTCTGGTAAGTCGGTTTGTGGCGCGGTGCCCACCTCGATCAGTGGGCCGACTGAGCGCAGATGATACTGGCCCTCCAGCCCGGGCAGAAAACGCGCCGCATAGACCGTCTCGCCGAGCGCAAGACGGTAATACAGGTCATCCATATACTGCTGCTCCGTGCCCATCACCACGATGTCTATGTCCGGGCGCAATCCTTCAATCCGGTGCAGATACTCCAGCGGCGCGACCTTCTCGCTGTCAGCGAGGATCGCCGATCCTTCCGCCAGCGGCAGCGCAAGCGCTTCACGCCCCCAGGCTTCGAGGGCTTTCTCGTCTGACCAGTCAAATTCCGGCGCGCTCCGGACGACCTGCCAGATACCCACTAAAGCAAGCACTGTGAACAGCATGGCTGTGGCAGCCCCGCTCACTGTGGCAGGCAGGGCGCACTTCAACCCGCTGGTGATCTGCCCGGCGCCGTATCCGATCCACAGCGCGAGGAGCAGATGCAGGGGTATCAGAAAGACCGATATATCAGGCACGAGATAGTTCAGCCCGTAGAAGCTGTACGCTGCGAACGCCGTCAGCGTCACCACTGCCGCCTGCCAGTTGTTGCGGGCCAGCAGCGCCAACCCGGCCACCCCGAGGGCTATCCCTCCCCAGCCGAACTGATCGAGGATTTGCCGCGCAAGGATGGCCCAGCGCTGCGGGTCGTCGAGCCAGGCCCGTAACTGCAGCGCCCCACTGAAACGGCTTCCGGTAATCCAGCCGATGAAATCCGCAAACGGCATCGGTGTTCCGCTGTGCAGCGCGGGCCAGCGCAGGGGGATATACAGGTAAATCAGCAGTGCCAGTACCCCCAGCCCAATGGCCAGCGCCCACTGGCGCAGCCTAAGTTGCGGGCGGCTGAACAGCAGTGCCAGCCCGACCGCCGGGAGGATGAGTACGGTGGTGAGGTGATTTGTCAGGCTGAGGCCGACCAGCAGTGCACCGCCTATGACCAGCCGCCGGGCGTCATGGTCGCCCTTTCGCTGCAGACAGACCAGCGCCAGGCTGCACAGCAGGATCGCCATGATGAAGGCCAGGTTGAAGGCATATACTTCCGCGATGACCGCCTGGCTCCACAGGGTCGGGGAGAAGGCGAATGCCACCGAGACTAGCCCTGCCGGGAGCGCCGCAACTCTCAGGACCCGGGTCAGCAGGAGAAAGAGAAGTGACACAGCGGTGGTTGCGGCGATGACGGAAGTCAGGTTAACTCGCAGTGCGACCGGGCCAAACGGGATCAGGCTGAGGAGCTTGCCATACAGCAGATAGAGCGGATAGCCTGTCGGATGCGCTACGCCAAGCACAGGCGCGGTAACCTGGAACTCGAAGGTGTCAGCACGCCCTACCGTCGGCTGGATGGTGAGCAGGTAGCCTGCCATGGCGATAGCTCCGATGGTGGCAGCCCCGATACCTGTCCGGCGATGGGTTGGCTCGCCCTGGCCATCACCGAACAGTACCCCGGTGAGCAGCAGGCCACTGGTAAGCAGCAGCACCCCGTACAGCAGGTCAACCTGCTGTTTCGGGGCCAGGACATACAGCCAGGGCAGCAAAGCGGGCATACCCACCCGGATGAAATCTGGCAGGCTCAGGCGCAGCCGGTGGGCGGCGATTCCAAACACAGCCGCTGCAGCCAGCCCGGCTGGCACCACGACGACTGGATCGCCGAACAGTGCCAGCCGGGCTGGGTCACTTTCGTAGAGCAGCCGCGCCAGCCCTGCTCCGTAAGGTAGCCCGGCCATGAACGCCCACAGCCACCACACTATCCGGCGGAGCGCGGCAGAGCGGAAAGTAGGCTCAGAAGGGGGAGTATCCAGCATGTCTCAGGCTTCCTGACAGATCCGGCAGAAAGAGGCGGCGGGCGACCACATAACTATTGCATGCCCTCGATCTGGGTAGGGGTCGGGCCAGGGGCAGGGGCGGGCTGTGGTGTGCCTTCGCTGGCGGCAAGCGCACGCTCGGCCTTGAGAGTGAAGTATGTGTTCAGCAGGCTGGATGCTACTGGCAGGGCGACGGTAGCCCCTTCCTGACCGTTGTAGATAAACGCAACGACTGATATTTCTGGATTGGCATACGGTGCATAGGTGACATACCACGCGTGTGCAGGCCATGCGCCCGGGATGCAGCGTTCAAGGGCGGCGGCGATGTTGTCACAGTACTCGGCGGTGCCGGTCTTGCCTGCTACGGGCACATAGTCGATGTAGTTCAGGGCGAAGCGCGCCGTCCCTTCCGGGTTGATGACCGCTTCACGCATGCCTTGCTGGATAATGTCCATATTCTCCGGTGAGATCGGGAGCGGATCACCGTAATCCGGGACGAGGTCCTGCACCACGTTGCCCTGCGCGTCGGTAATGCGCCGGATCAGGGTGGGCCGAGGCGGGACGCCGTCGTTGGCAATGATGTTGGTCATATTGAGCATCTGCAGCGGAGTAACCAGCACATAGCCCTGGCCGAAAGCCGAGTTATAAGTGTCGCCCGTTGACCAGTTTTCGCCCCAGACCTGGCGCTTCCAGTCCGGTGTGGGCAGGGTCCCTTCCACTTCGCCTGCCAGTTCAATCCCGGTGCGCTGGGCCAGCCCGAAGTTGCTCATCCACTGGGCCAGCC
>JADZAD010000186.1 GCA_020852775.1 Anaerolineae bacterium | reverse complement strand
GATGATCAGGCCGTTCCTGACGATCGGGAAGCCTTCATAGCCATAGCGCCGCATGCGCTGATCCGCTTCCTGTGCGGTGGTGACGGGGGACAGCGTCTGGACACCGTAGGACATCAGATCGCTGACGGTAAGCGGTGGCTGTACGAGCGTCGGCAGGCGGCTCCGCAGTGACTGAAGCGTCGCTTCCAGTGTCATGTCCTTGATGACGGCAGCCGCGGCGCGGCTGTGCCCCCCCCCACCAAAGGCCGCGGCGATAGTATTCACGTCGATCTGCTCAACAGTGCTGCGGGCAACCAGTTGGATGTGCCCGACCAGTTCGACAAGCAGGAAGATCGCACGCACGTCATATACGTCGCGCAGGCGGTGGGCCAGCGCGGAGATCTCCCCTTCAAGATCGCGCCCATCAGCAGCCGAAAGGATCACCGGGTAACCACCAATCTCCAGCACCTCCGCGTTCTGGATCAGGCGATCGTACAGGCGGCGCTGGCCGTCCGTGAGCGGGAAGTGCAGGTACTCCCGCACGATCTCCATCAATGCCCCGTGCTCCATCAGCCAGCCGGCTGCGAATATGTCTCGCGGGGTAGTGGTGTGATAGGTAAGCGAACCGGTGTCCTCGTATATGCCGAGCATGAGCATCGTGGCTTCGATCGACGAGAGCGTGACACCGCCCTCGCGGATACGTTCGGTCATCAGCGTCGAGGTCGCCCCGACTTCATCTATCGAGACCTGCCATTCCGGCTTGAGCGATCCGCCCGGCGGGTGGTGATCGATGATCTGGATCGTAGTCGCCGACGTCATGCCGCGCACGGTCTGGAAGTGCTGTGTATCAACCACGATAGCATGATCGATGCGCTGGCGGGGCAGATCAGCACGGCTGACAAAGGGGAGTTCGTCACGGTAAAGCGTAACGAACTGCTCGACGTTACGATGCAGCCGCTGGGCAAGCACAGGCGTGGCGCCTGCCATCAGACGTGCCGCCCCAAGCTGTGCGGCGGCGGCATCGAAATCGGAATGTTCATGTGTGAGGATGACATCCATAGCAGCGATTCTAACGCAGGGCAGAGATGCGCGAAACCAGCCGAATACTTCCGGCGGCGGAGGTGGCGTTGCCGCCGCGCCGGGTCATCGAGTAAGATGATGCAGAGCGGCCTTTTGCCGTCCTGTCTCCACAGAAGGGTGAAGAAGGATGATATCCGACCTGCTGATTGCGGCTGTCCTCGGCCTTGTGGAAGGCCTGACAGAATTCATACCGGTGTCGTCCACTGGCCACCTGATCCTTGCCAGTGAACTGCTGCGCTTCACCGGGGAACGCGCTGACATCTTCGTGATATTTATCCAATTGGGCGCAATCCTGGCGGTTGTGCTGGTGTACTGGCAGAGATTCATGGCCCTGCTCAGCCTGAATAGGAGGCAGGGGTTCAACGGGCTGCGCGGGATAGGCCTGCTGGCGCTGACGACTGTCCTGCCTGTCGTGGTGGCGCTGCTGGCCGGTGACGTCATCAAAGGGGTGCTCTTCGGCCCGATCCCCGTAGCGATTGGGCTGGCTGCCGGTGGAATAGCGATCCTGGTGATCGAGCAGTTCAAGCCGAAAACACGCTTCGATAGCCTTGATGCCCTTACCTGGCGGGAGGCGCTAATCGTCGGGGTCTGTCAGTGCCTGGCGCTGTGGCCGGGTGTCTCGCGTGCCGCTGCGACGATCCTCGGAGGGATGGTCGCAGGCGCGGATCGCAAGACCGCTGCGGAATACTCGTTCCTGGCGGCGGTGCCGCTGCTGGCCGGGGCGGCGCTGTATGACCTGATCAAAGGGCTGGACGTGTTGACTACAGCGGATATACCCGTTTTCGCGGTTGGATTTGTGGTCGCTTTCGGGGCGGCATGGCTGGCAATCCGCTTCTTCCTGCGTCTGCTTGCCACCACCGACCTGCGCGTGTTTGGCTGGTACCGGATTGTGCTGGCACTGGTGGTATTCCTGCTGCTGGCACGCTGAACGAGAATCGGAAAAACGTGGCTGATTGGGGTTATAATCGGCTTATAAGAGTCTTGCCCTGTGTTACATGTTCATCCCTTACGATCCTGATACCAACCGGGAGCAATTCACATGGATTTCGCGCTCAACGAAGAACAACAGCAGGCCGCGGAGATGGTACGACGCTTCGCACAGACGGAGATCGAACCGACGATCGGTGAGTGGGATCGCAGGCAGGAAATGAGCCCTGACGTGCTGCCACGTATGGGGGAACTGGGCATCCTCGGCATCTGCCTGCCGGTCAGGTACGGCGGACAGGGGTTTGACTATGTGACCCTCGGTCTCGTCTGTGAGGAACTGGAGCGCGTCGATACCACACTGCGGGTGATCATGTCCGTGCATATGGGGTTGTGCAGCCTCACGATCCTTCAGTGGGGTACCGAGGAGCAGAAGAAGCGCTTCCTTATCCCACAGGCGCAGGGGAAGGAATACGCGGGCTTCGGCCTGACCGAGCCGGGCCACGGATCGGACGCTGCGAACATTCGCGCCACGGCCCGCCGTGAAGGGGATACCTACATCCTCAACGGTGAGAAGATGTGGATCAGCCTTGCGACCAAAGCACACAACTTCCTGGTGGTGGCACGCACCGATCCGAACGCCAAACCTTCCGCGGGCCTGACCGCCTTCATGATCACCAGTGATATGAAAGGTGTGACTACTGGAGACATCCACGGGAAGCTCGGTGTACGGGCCGGTTCAACCGGCTGGATCGCCATGCAGGACGTGGAAGTCCCCGCTGCGTACCGCATCGGCGAAGAAGGCGAAGGGTTCAAGGTGGCGATGTCTGCCCTGGATAACGGGCGCTATACCGTCGGGGCAGGGGCGACCGGCCTGATCCGCGCCTGCCTGGAGGAATCTGTCGCGTATGCGAAGCAGCGCGAAACCTTCGGCGTGCCGATCGCACAGCACCAGCTGATCCAGCAGAAGCTCGGCTATATGTCACTCTGGTATGACACGGCACGGCTGCTTTGCCTGCGTGCAGGCTGGATGAAGAATCAAGGGCTCCGCAATACCCGCGAGACCAGCCAGGCGAAGTGGTACGCCACAGATCACAGTGTCATGGCAGCGCTGGAGGCAGTGCAGATTCACGGCGCATATGGCTTCTCGGACGAATACAAGGTCGAGCGGTATCTGCGCAACAGCAAGGGTGCGGTCATCTACGAAGGCACGAGCGAGATCCACCAGTTGATGCAGGCTGCCTATGCACTTGGCGAGCGGACAGACGGCAAACTCCGCTGCGAACTGCCTGCCTACGACACCGAAGCCTGGCAGACCGAATAGACCAGCCCGGAGTGCTGACGTTACAGAAGGCGCGGGGTTTCCTCGTGCCTTTTGTTGTTGCTAAATACTGATGTTAGATGGCACTAAAACGTGTGACATCTGGCGCTTCCGCGGCGGACGAGACTGATCCATCCTTACGGGTAGAGACTCTCATCCAACGGGGAGAAGTGTATGCTGACTGACTGGTTCAGCCTTGCTCACCCGATGCTTCAGGCGCTTCTGGCGACTACGTTCACCTGGGGGGTGACCGCACTCGGCGCATCAAGTGTGTTCCTGTCGCGCAAGGTCAACAAGCGGGTCCTTGACTGGATGCTTGGCTTCGCGGGCGGGGTGATGATCGCAGCGAGCTACTGGTCACTGCTGGCCCCGGCGATTGAGATGTCCTCAGATGGGCCGGCTCCGGTCTGGTTTCCGGCAGTAACAGGTTTTCTGCTGGGGGCGATAGCCCTGCGTGGAGTAGATTACCTTCTGCCACATATCCACGCACGGATCAACGTGCGTGAGGGCCTTGCAACCCACTGGCGGCAAACGGTGCTCCTGGTGATGGCGATTACGCTGCACAATATCCCGGAGGGATTGGCGGTCGGGGTGGCGTTTGGCGCGGCGGCGCAGGGGCTGCCGTCAGCATCGCTGGCCGGGGCGATTGCGCTGGCTATCGGCATCGGCCTGCAGAACTTCCCGGAAGGGCTCGCGGTGGCAATGCCGCTGCGCGGGCAGGGACTCTCGCGGCGGCGCAGCTTCTGGTACGGGCAGATGTCGGCAGTGGTTGAGCCGATCGCCGGGGTGCTGGGTGCGGCGGCGGTGCTGATTGCGCGCCCGATTCTGCCGTATGCGCTGGCCTTCGCTGCCGGCGCGATGATCTTTGTCGTGGTGGAAGAAGTGATCCCCGAGTCGCAGAGCAGCGGCAACAACGACCTGGCGACGATGGGGGCAATCCTCGGCTTCGCGGTGATGATGCTGCTTGACGTTGCCCTGGGCTGAACACAATGCTCCCTACCGATCGGTAGGGAGTGTGTGGTACAATGGCCGTATCAGACACCGTTTCAATCAGGCGGCGTTTGCCGCGGAGCTCGTGAATTATCCAACTGGTTCTTCGATTACTCAGGACAGGAGGGTAGCAACCTTGCGCATTGTGGTCTGCACGAAGGAAACACCGGATACCGCCGCGAAAGTGGAAGTCAGCGCGGATGGGTCGGTGAGCTGGGGTGATGCCCCGCTGGTCATCAACCCCTGGGACGAGTACGCTGTTGAAGAGGCGCTCCAGTTGAAAGACCGAGGGGCGTCCGGGATTACAGTGCTCGCTGCCGGGACTGAAGTTACCAGGGACGCGCTCCGCCACGCGCTGGCGATGGGATGCGATGACGCCGTTCTCGTGGATGATCCCACGCTGGAGCAGGCGGATACGCTGCTGGTCTCAAAGGCGCTGGCTGCGGCTGTCCGCAAAGTTGACGACGTCGGAATCGTCCTGTGTGGGCGCACGACTACCGATGGGGGTTCCGGGCTGACACCCGTTCAGATCGGGCGCTGGCTTGGCTGGAGCACCCTGACATACGTCTCCCGGGTGCTCGCGGTGGATTTCGCCGCAGGAAAGATCACCGTCGAACGCCTGCTGGAAGAGGGCCGTCAGGTCGTCGAAAGCCCACTTCCGGTCGTGATAAGCGTCGTCAAGGAGATCAACGAACCGCGCTATCCCTCGTTCATGGGGATTCGCAAGGCGGGTAAGGCCGAAATTCCTGTCTGGAGTGCCGCAGACCTCGGCCTGGAGGGTGTGGCGCAGGTGCAGTGGGGCGCGGTGAGCGCACCAGTGACCCGTGACGTGCAGTGTGAGATGATCACGGCAGTGAGTGTCGAGGAAGCGGCTGACCGGCTTGCTGAGAAGCTGATCGCGGACAAGGTGGTGTAGTATGGGCGGAGTGTGGGTCTGGATTGAACAGCACGACGGAAAAGCGGCCGGCGCTTCGTGGGAGGCCGTCGGCGTCGGACGCCGACTTGCCGATGCGCTTGGCGAGAAGGTCACGGCCCTCGTGTTCGGCCACAACGCTGCGGCACTGGGGTCTGAGGCAATCAAACGGGGTGCTGATAGCGCTCTTGTATGTGACGATGAGACATTGGCGGACTTCCGTGTTGATCCAGTCGCTTCGCTGTTAAGTGCGCTGGCGAAGCAACACGGCCCATCAGTCATCATGGCAGGAGCGACCACTCGCGGAACCGATGTCATGGGACCCGCGGCGGTCGATCTGGATGCGGGGGTGGTCGCGGATGTGGTCGAGATTGAAGTCGAACGGGAGCGTATCGTTGCCAGCCGTCCCGTTTACGCAGGCAAGCTGATTGCCAGGGCGACAATCCCCGCTGGCGTGCAGATGTTCACGCTGCGCGGGCGGGCATTCCCGGCCCCGGCAGTTGATGAAGCACGTACAGGTGCCGTAGAGGCTGTCAGCCCGGTCAGGGCCGAGGGCGACATTACTACGAAAGTGACTAGTTTTGAGGTGCGTGGTGGTGAAGTCAGCCTGACGGAGGCTGCAATCGTCGTCGCTGGTGGGCGTGGGGTTGGTGGGCCGGAAGGCTTTGAACCTCTGCGTGAACTGGCAGGCGTACTCGGCGCGGCCCTGGGGGCCAGCCGGGCGACGGTGGATGCGGGCTGGATTCCGTATGAGTATCAGGTCGGGCAGACCGGCAAGGTGGTCTCTCCGGACCTGTACATTGCTGCCGGGGTGAGCGGCGCGGTACAGCACCAGGCGGGCATGCGTACCAGTAAAGTGATCGTGGCAATCAACAAGGACGCAGATGCACCGATCTTCAGGCTGGCTCGTTATGGTATCGCCGGGGATTTGTTCCAGGTGGTGCCCGCTCTGACGGCGGCCTTCCGCAAACGCCTTGGCAAGTAGCCGCACACTCGCAGCAGGGGCCGTGAGGCCCCTGTTTTCAATTTCGACCCTGTGGAATTCCTCTTGAGTGGATTCTTGATTAAAATCAGGATCGCTGAACCTGATCCAGTTTCGCCGGACATTGCCCGGTGTCGGGGAGAGGAACCATGAGCGATCTCAAGGTGCTGTACGTTGAAGATGAGCCTGCGATAGTTGAACTGCTCCGCAGCGGGCTTGACCTGTTCGGTATTGAAGTCAGCACAATTATCGGTAACGCGGAGGATGCCTATAACCAGATTACGGCGAACTATCCTCCCATTGATGAGTGTGCGGTACTGATCTTCGACATCCGGCTGCCGGGGATGACGGGCATGGAACTGGCCGCCGCGCTGCGCGAAGCCGGGGAATCCCGTCCGATCCTGATCGTTTCCGCTTACCAGCCACCACTGCGCTCACAGCTTGACGCGCTCAATGCGCACTTCATGCCCAAGCCGTTTGACTTCGCTGGCATCGTCAGCAAGATTCAGGAAGTGATTGGGTAGTAGGCGCCACAGGACATTCTACCGAATCAAAAGGGCCCGTCATTGCGACAGGGCCCTTTTCATTATCGATTCTGCGGAGCCGGACTAGTGAATAGCCTGCTCGGTCTCAGCATCGAACATGTGGGTCTTGTTCGGGTCGAAGCCGACACGCATCGGCACACCGACGCGCGCCTTGGTGCGCGGGTCAACGCGGGCGATGTACTCATTACCACCGGTCTTCAGGTACAGGAAGACTTCGTTGCCCATCAGCTCGGTGACGTCCACGTTCGCTTCCAGTTCAACGGACTGGGTATTCGCGGGCATGTACTCGACGTCGTGGATGTTCTCCGGGCGGATGCCGAGGATCACACGTCGGCCGAGTTCACGGCTCCAGCCCTCGACGCGGTGCGCCGGAACGGGCATGTGGAAGGAGCCGGTGTCAACGAACAACTGGCCATTTTCCTGAACAACCGTGCCCTCGAAGAAGTTCATGCTGGGGCTGCCGATGAAGCCGGCAACGAAGACGTTGGCGGGGTGATCGTAGAGCACCTGCGGGGTATCGACCTGCTGCAGAATACCATCCTTGAGCACGACGATACGGCTGCCCATGGTCATGGCCTCAACCTGGTCGTGCGTGACGTAGATGAACGTCGTTTCCAGGCGGTGGTGCAGACGGGCGAGGAGGGCACGGGCTTCGACGCGCAGCTTGGCGTCAAGGTTGGAGAGCGGCTCGTCCATCAGGAAGACCTGCGGCTCACGGACGATGGCACGGCCAACGGCCACGCGCTGACGCTGACCGCCGGAGAGCGCCTTGGGCTTACGGTCGAGCAGCGGCTCAAGGCCAAGTTCGGAAGCAGCCTCACGGACACGGCGGTCGATCTCCGCCTTCGGAACGCCGCGCAGCTTGAGACCAAAGCCCATGTTGTCGGCCACGGTCATGTGAGGGTAGAGCGCGTAGGACTGGAACACCATGGCGATGTCACGGTCCTTGGGAGGGACGTCATTGACGACCCGATCGCCGATGTAAATCTTGCCACCGGAGATGTCTTCGAGCCCGGCCAGCATACGAAGCGACGTGCTCTTGCCGCAGCCCGAAGGCCCCACCAGAACGAGAAACTCCTTGTCAGGGATTTCGATGTTCAGGTCGTTGACGGCGATCACGTCCCCCCACCGCTTGGTGACGTTCTCATAAGTTACGCTTGCCATTTGGCCTCCTCTAGGGTAACTGTGTGTAACGAACCGACGAACTGATAAACGCTGCGGGCAATTGATAATTACCCAGACAAACGCTGGTAGGCAGGGAAGTACAGTACACCGACACGAGAAGGACTCACTGCAATAAAGCTACTCGCACATCCGACGTTAGTATAGTACAGAAAATACACTATGGTCAAGAAGTCGGTTGTATTACGGGCTGGTTTTGCTATGCTTTAGTCGTCTCTCTCTGTCATGAATACAGGCCAATCGTGCGTTTCTCTGAACTGGCAAACGTGATCGCCGCGGGGTTCCGCCCGCGCCATCCTCATCATCGGGCGATTGCGCTCCGAGCGGGTGGAGCGGTGGCGCTGGTGCTGATCCTGGGAATAAGTGCGCTGCCACAGGCCCCCATTACAGCGGTTGTTCAGGGGCGGCTGCTCACGGGGGAAAATCAGTTTACCGATGCCGCGAGCCTCCTGGATGAAGCCTACACCTATCAGCCGTGGGATGACAAACTGCTGCTCGAAACGGTGAATGCCTTTCTCAGCGCAGGCAACTTCTATGCGGCGGGGGTGCGGCTGGAGGAACTGGCGGAGCACCGCCCAATCAATGCGAATGAGCAGGCATTGCTGGTACAGGCCTATCTGGGGCAGGGGCGGGTCGAAGAGGCCGCCGCGATCTTCCGTGTCGGAGACGGGGAGGCCCTGCGCGGCCTGCTGCGCCAGCTTGCGAATTCGTATGAAGAACAGGGCCAGTGGGCGAACGCCTTCACCTTGCTGGAGGCGTTAAATGCAACCATGCCTGACGATGCCGAACTGGCCTATCGCCTCGCGGTGGTCAGCCCCCTGGTACGTCCGGAGCAGACCGAATTGGCGGTACAGAAAGCCGTCCTGCTGGAACCCACGCTGGCCGG
>JADZAD010000185.1 GCA_020852775.1 Anaerolineae bacterium | reverse complement strand
AGGTCGGGGTACTCATCGACCAGCATCGCCATGCAGCTCGGCTCGCAGCCCACAATCGGGATGCCGCGCTCGGCATACGGCGCGAGCAGGCGGATATTCTGCTCCGCGAGGCGGCGCGCCAGGTCAAGCATCCCCTTGGAGACTGCCGGACGGCCACAGCAGGGATGGTTTTCGAGCACATGCACGGTATACCCGCCCGCCTCCAGCACTTTGACCGCCGCCTGCCCGATCTGCGGGTCATTGTGCTGCATGAAGGTGTCATGGAACAGCACCACTTCCCGGCCGTTCTGCGGCGCCGGGTGGGTGCGGCGGTAGCGCCGGAACCACGCGCTGAAAGGCTGCAGGGTGTAGCGCGGCAGGCTGCGCTCGCGGTGCACCCCGAGGAGCGTCACCCCCCATTTCAGCGGCCCGGTCAGCATCAGGTTCGCCAGCGGCGCGAACGGCTGCACCAGCCGGTTAAGCAGCGCAATATTGGCAAAGACCCACGAGCGCAGCGGCACACCGTGTTTCTTCTGGTAGCGATAGAGGAACTCCGTCTTGAGCTTGGCGACATCGACCGAAGACGGGCATTCAGCTTTGCAGGCCTTACAGGAGAGGCACAGTGACATCACGTCATACAGTTCCGGGGAGGTCATCCCCTCCGGGCCGAGCGCGCCAGTCATCGCGGCGCGCAGCGCGTTCGCCCGCCCGCGGGTACTGTGCGCCTCATCGAGCGTGACCATGTACGAGGGGCACATCACACCGTCTTCCACCTTGCGGCAGACGCCTGCCCCGTTGCACATCTCCACCGCCCCGGCGAAGCCACCATCTGAGGCAAAGCTCAAGCGCGTATCAAGCGGCGCCAGCGGCACGCTGTAGGCCGTGCCATAGCGCAGCAGGCGTTCATCATCCATGCGCGGCGCGTCGATAATCTTGCCGGGGTTCATCCGGTGATGCGGATCGAAGGCTCGCTTGACTTCACGGCAGGCCTGCATCAGGTCTGCACCGAGCAGGTCGGGCAGGAACTCACCGCGCACCATGCCGTCGCCATGCTCGCTGCTGATCGTCCCGCGCACGGATTTCACCAATCGCAGCGATCCCTCCGCGATACGGCGCATCTGGCGGAGGCCCTCTGCCGTCTTGAGGTTAACCACCGGGCGGACGTGCAGGCAGCCGGCGCTGGCGTGAGCGTACATCCCTACCCGGTCTACCCCGGCCTCGCGGCAAACCTCGAAAAGTTCGGTGATGTACTCACCGAGACTCTCAACCGGCACCGCGGCATCTTCGATGAAGGCAACGGGCTTGGGGTCGCCGCGCATGCTCTGGAAGATGCCCAGCCCGACCTTGCGAACGGCCCAGACGTTCGCCTGCTGGCGCGGGTCACTGAGCACCACCAGCGGATCGTGGTGCCCGATGCGCCGCAGGATCACCTTCAGGCGCTCAACCCCGGCCTCCAGCTCGGCATCCGTATCACCGGAGAACTCCACCACCTGGATAATCGCCGGGTCGCCCTCGACGAAGGTAAGCAGATGGCGGTATTCCGGGTTAGCACGGGCGAGGTCGAGCAGCATCTTGTCGAGCAATTCGATCGCCGTTGTGCCACTCTCCAGCATCGGCGGGACAGCATCCAGCGAGGCGCGCACGTCGGAGAAGTGCACCAGCGCCAGCCGCCGCCTCTTTGGCAGCGAGACGAGGTTGAGCGTGGCGCGGGTAATCACCGCCAGCGTGCCCTCTGAGCCGGCGAGCAAACGCGCCATGTTGGGCGCATCCTGCCCGGCCAGCGCCCGCAGGTTGTAACCGGCCACATTACGCCAGGTGGCGGGGGTATCGCTGGCAATTGCGGACTGGTAGCGTTCAAGGATCGAGCCGACCTCCCGGTAGATCGTCCCTTCGAGGCCCGGCCGCTTCGCCCGGCCAGCCCAGGTGTCGCCGTTCAGCGCGTCGAAGCGCGCCATGCTGCCATCCGCAAGAATGGCATCCAGCTCCAGCACATGGTCGGAGGTCATGCCGTAGACGATCGAGTGTGCTCCGGTGGCGTTGTTTGCCACCACACCCCCTATCGCTGCACGTTCCGCGCTGGCCGGGTCGGGGCCAAAGGTAAGGCCATAGCCACGCAGAAAGCGGTTGAGCACCCCCAGGATCACGCCCGGTTCAACGATAACTGTGCGGGCCTCGGTATCGACATGCTCAATAGCGCGCATATAACGCGAGGTATCGAGGATCAGGGCATGGCCGATCGCCTGCCCGGAGAGGCTGCTCCCGCCGCCGCGTGGCAGCACGGGCACCCCGTGGCGCGCCGCGATCTCCATCGCCGCCGCGATCTCCTCTGCATGGCGGGGGAAGGCGACGCCTACCGGCATCATCTGGTAGATGCTGGCATCGGTGCTGTAGAGCAGGCGGGTCATGCGGTCAAAGGCAATCTCGCCGACCGCGCCGCGGAGGTCAGCCACGAGCGCATCGGTTGCCTGAATCGCGTCCTGCCGTTCGAGGATCATGAGGTTTTCTTTCACGAGGGCGGCCGTAAAGCCGTCATGCGGACGAGCGGGCAGGAGCGGTGTGCTTCTGCTGTGTGGGGACTTTAACCGCTTACGGCTGGAGAGGCAAGGTGAAGTGGAAGAGGCTCCCTTGCCCCGGCTCACTTTCCACACCGACTTCGCCGTTGAGCTTCTCCATGATGCGCTTCACAATCGGCAGGCCCAGGCCATGCCCCCGCGTATCTGCCTGCTGCAGACGGGTAAACGGCTTGAAGACCTCCGCCTGCTGCTCCTGCGTGAGGCCCGCGCCGTTGTCCTTTACCCAGAACCGGGCCATCCCGTCCGGGGCTTTCTCATCCCAGCCCAGCGTGATCAGCGGCGGCTGACCGCCATACTTGATCGCGTTGGTAATATAGTTAGCCCAGACCTCCGCAACCCATGCACCGTAACCGACACAGCGCGGCCAATCCCGCGGAAGGACAAGCTCCCCCCCTGACTCGTCAACCATATAGGAAAGGCGGTCAACCACTTCGGTAACTACGACGGACATGTTCATCGGGACGAGCTTCACTGGCTGGTTCCGTCGTACCCCGGCCAGCAGCATGATCTCGTGGATGATGCGGTCGATACGATAACCCTGCCGCGTAAGCATCTGCAGGTTCTCACGAACCTCAGCCTCGGACATGTTCTGGTAGTCCATCTCGATCAGGCTGGCGACGCCAATCATCATTGCAACCGGATTCTTGAGGTCATGTGCGACGGTGTGAGAGAACGAGTCAAGGTCCTTGATCAGTTCTTCACGTTCCTGTTCAACCTGCTTGCGCGCGGTGATGTCGCGCAGGGCAGATACCCTGACCGGCTTTCCCCTGTACGTATGTGAGCGAGTGGCCATCTCGAAGCAGGCCGGGGTGCCATCCTTGCGTGGACCACTGATTTCGATCACCTGGTCACTCCCCCCCAGCACAGAGTCGCGCACCGCCTGCCGTCCTTCCGGGCTGGCAAATTCCCAGAGCGGGACATCTCTGAGATCAGCGAGTGAATATCCGGTCATGCGCTCAAGAGCCGGGTTGCCGTCGAGGATGAATCCGTTCTCATGGATGATAAGGCCCTCAAACGAGCCTTCAAACAGGTCGTGAAAGCGGGCTTCGCTCTCGCGCAGGGTGACTGTCTGCAATTCCAACTGCTTCAGGTGCTGCTCACGCCCGGCGGCGACAATGAGCACGAGGCCCGCGCCACAGGCCACAAACAGCAGCGGGTAGGCAATATCAGCAAGGCCTACTTCCGGAAGAGCGGCGGCCAGCACCAGAATACCAGCGATGTTTGTCCCGATCAGCACTGTCGTCACACGGAGATCAAACATCAGGCTGGCGACAAGTCCGGTCAACACCACCCAGATCAACGTCTGCTGAATCTCCTCTGCACTGTAGGTCTGATGCAGGATCAGTATTGCCAGGGGGACGACCATCGCGGTGCCAATAAACAGCAGAGACCCCACAGCGGCCCGGCGGGTACGGCTCAGTCCGTAAGCAGTAAGCAGGCTGCAGACAACCAGCAGGATAAAGGCCGCATCGACCGGGACTATATGCCGGGAAAACTCAAGCAGCAGATAAATCGGAAGTACAGCCAGTGTGACCACTGCAAGAAAACGTGCACGCCGCCGTTCTTCCGGGGAGGGTTCAAAGAGGATGTCAGGCCATGACGCTCGGTGAGAACGCCCTGTGCCTGTCTGAGGGGCCAGTAATATCTGATCGGACGAAGGTTCGGTGATCATCGGCCTCATTCGCAGCGTACAGAGCCCGAATGACTATAGCATGGTTCAACCCTCCTGCCTGTAGTACTGGTACTATATCAGGCGCAGATTGGAGCCGTTCTGATCGGCGATTGGTTCAATCGAGCAGTGTCCGGGCCTGCCTGATCTGCTCCTTCACCGATTCCGGTGCCGTACTGCCGGGGCTGCTGCGCCGTGCCACCGAGGCGTCGAAATCGAATACGACCAGCACGTCATCTCCGAAACATTCCGAGATCGCCCGGTAGTCTTCCACGCTCAGGTCGGCCAGCGGCACGCCCTTCTCCTCAGCGCGGCGCACCGCCTGCCCGGAAAGGTGATGCGCCTCCCGGAAGGGCACGCCACGCGCCACGAGGTAATCCGCAAGGTCGGTCGCCAGCATAGCCGGGTCGAGCGCGGCGCGCATCGCCGCAGGAACCGGGGACAGGCTCGCCACCACCCCGGCGACGACCGGCAGCAGCACCGCCAGCGTGTCAGCCGTATCGAAGACCGGCTCCTTGTCTTCCTGCAGGTCCTTGTTGTAAGTCATCGGCAGGCCCTTGAGCACCGTGAGCAGCCCCGTCAGGTTGCCGATTAACCGTCCAGCCTTACCGCGTGCCAGCTCCATCGAATCCGGGTTGCGCTTCTGCGGCATCAGGCTCGACCCGGTCGTGTAAACCTCGCCAAGCCGGACGAAGCCGAACGAAGGGTTCGAGAAGATCACGATATCCTCACCCAGGCGGCTGAGGTGTACCCCGAGCAGCGCGGTGGCGAACAGGAACTCCGCGAGGTGGTCGCGGTCGCTCACCGCGTCGAGGCTGTTCGCGCTGGGCGCGTCCATGCCAAGCTCACGCGCTATCTCCGCCCGATCCACCGCGAAGGGGTTGCCCGCCAGCGCCCCTGAGCCGAGGGGCAGCACGTTCGCCCGGCGGCGGCAGTCACGCAGGCGATCCTTGTCTCGTTCCAGCATCCAGAAGTAGCTCATCAGCCAGTGCGCATAAAGCACCGGCTGGGCGGGCTGCATGTGCGTGTAGCCCGGCATGATCACCCCCGGGTGAGCCTCCGCCCCCGCGATCAGCGCCCGCTGGATCGCGCCGACCTGCCCGGCGATCGCGTCGATGGCGTCGCGCAGCCACAGGCGGATATCCAGCGCTACCTGGTCGTTACGGCTTCGCCCGGTGTGCAGCTTCTTGCCCGGCTCGCCTATCAGCTCCGTGAGGTGGCGCTCGACGGCGGTATGGATGTCCTCGTCCGATGGCTGGGGCACAAAGCTCCCTGAGTCAAATTCCGCCCTGACCTGCGCCAGCCCGCTGAGGATGGCATCACGTTCGGCCTCAGTGATCAGCCCCGCGCCGCAGATCGCCCGGGCATAGGCCACGCTCCCCGCGATGTCCGCGGCATACATGCGCCGGTCGAAGCCGAAGCTGTCATTAAAGCGCTTCATCAGCGCAGCGGCATCCGCGTCGTGCTGGCCGTCAAACCGCCCACCCCAGAGAGTCATCTTACTGCCCCTTGCCTGTCTGCATGACGATAAAAAGGCAGGGGCACGAAACTAGCCGCGCCCCTGCTGCATCCTGTCCGCATTAGTCGCGTTTGAAGATGCTGTAATCCGGTGCGCGGAAGCGGCTCTTACCAGTTCCTTCGATGCTGAGGAGCGCGTCCACCTTCTGCGGCAGGCCCCACAGGTTGATGAAGCCCTCGGCATCGCGCTGGTCGTAGACGTCCATCTGGCCGAACGAGGCGTAATCCTCGCGGTACAGGCTGTAAGGCGACATGCGCCCCTGCATGATCACGCTGCCCTTATAGAGTTTCAGGCGGACGACGCCCGTTACCTTGCGCTGCGTGACCAGCATGAAGCCGTCGAGCGACTCCCGCAGGGAGGAGAACCATTTGCCGTCGTAAACCAGCTCGGCATAGCGCAGGGCCAGCATCTGCTTGTAGTGCAGGGTGTCCTTATCGAGGCAGATGCTCTCCAGCGCCTGGTGCGCCTTGTAGAGGATCGTGCCGCCGGGGGTCTCGTATACGCCGTGCGACTTCATGCCGACCAGCCGGTTCTCGACGATGTCCACGCGGCCCACGCCATGCTTCCCGCCAAGGCGGTTGAGTTCCTTGATCAGGTCAACAATGCCGACCTTTTTACCGTTCAGCCCGACCGGGAAGCCCGCTTCAAACTCGATCTCGACGATCTCCGGCTCGTCCGGGGCGTTCTCCGGGGAGACGCTCAACAGGAACATCTCCTCGTCCGGCGTCTGCCACGGGTCTTCGAGCAGGCCGCCTTCATGGCTGATGTGCCACAGGTTGCTGTCGCGGCTGTAAATCGACTTCTTCGTCTGCGTTACCGGGACGTTGTGCTTGTGCGCGTACTCGATCGCGTCCTCGCGGCTGCGGATATCCCACTCACGCCACGGGGCGATGATCCGCAGGTGTGGGTTCAGCGCCATCGCTGTCACCTCGAAGCGCACCTGGTCGTTGCCCTTGCCGGTCGCGCCATGTGCCAGCGCGTCCGCGCCTTCCATTTCCGCGATCTCGACCTGCCGCTTGGCGATCAGCGGGCGGGCAAACGAGGTACCAAGCAGGTATTCACGCTCGTAGATCGCCCCGGCCTGCATCGTCGGGATGACGAAATCGCGCATGAACTCCTCGCGCATGTCTTCGACGTAGACCTTGCTCGCGCCGCTGCGGGTCGCCTTCTCTTCGAGGCCGACCAGTTCGTCATCCTGCCCGATGTTCGCGCAGAAGCACACGACCTCGCAGTGGTAGTGCTCCTTCAGCCACGGCACAATGATTGACGTATCCAGCCCGCCGGAGTACGCCAGCACCACTTTCTTCACATCCGCGCCCTTGCCTGCCATCGTTCTCTCTCCTTCGTAATGAGCTCTGAGTCAGTTGTTCTGAGCCGTGACGACCGGCTCAGGTGGTGTAATCCGCGTTAATGCTTACATAGTCGTGGCTGAGGTCGCACGTCCAGAAGGTCGTGTCCCCTGCCCCGATGCCGATATCGAGATGGAAGCCCCATTCTTCGCCACGCATCAGGTCGCTCGCCGCTTTCGCATCAAAGGGCAGCGGGCGGCCCGCGTCCAGCAGATGAAACATCGGAGCGCCCGCCGCGTCGCACAGCCAGAGCGCCGCGCGGTCCGGGTCGAGTTCCGCGCCGGAGCGCCCCGCCGCGGCAAGGATGCGGCCCCAGTTCGGATCGGCCCCGTAGAAGGCGGTCTTGCACAGCGGCGAGGTGGAAATCGCCCGCCCGGCGGCTTCGGCATCGGCGGCGGAGGCCGCGCCGCTCACGCGGATGGTGACCAGCCGGGTCGCGCCTTCGCCATCCCGCGCAATCGCCCGCGCCAGTTCCCGGCAGACCTCCGCCAGCACCGCCTCGAACTCCGCCTTGTTATGCACACCCACACGGAAGCCGCTCTGCCCGTTGGCGAGCAGCAGCACGGTATCGTTGGTGCTCATGTCCCCGTCAATCACGATCCGGTTGAAGCTCGGCTCCCCGGCAAGGTGCAGCGCCTCATCGAGCAGCACCGCGGGCACTTCGGCGTCAGTAGCGATGATCACGAGCATGGTCGCCATGTTCGGTGCGATCATCCCCGCACCTTTCGCCACGCCGGTCACCGTGAAGGCCCCGTTTGAGCGCGTCACCAGCTTCGGGCGCGTATCGGTGGTCATCATCGCCTGTGAGACGTCGTCCCAGCCGTCAGGCACCGCCTGCGCAGCAGCATCACGGATGCCGGGCAGCACCTTCTCCATCGGCATCGGCCTGCCGATCACCCCGGTCGAAAGCACCAGTACCTGCTCCGGCGCGCAGCCAATGGCGCGAGCGGTCTCCGCCGCCATCGCGCGGGCGTCCGCCAGCCCCTGCGCCCCGGTAACGGCATTGGCGTTCCCAGCGTTGGCGATCACTGCCCGGAAGGTCGCGTCAGGGTGGAGGAGCAGTTCCTGGTCGTGCAGCACCGGGGCCGCCTTGACCCTATTCGTGGTGAACATGCCTGCCGCACTGCAAGGTGTATCGCTCAGCACAATAGCGATGTCCTTCGCGCCGCTGGCCTTGACCCCGGCGCGCACCCCGGCGGCACGGAAGCCTTGCACCCGGTTTTCGCTCATTCCTCATCCTCCGTCGTAAAACGCGACCTGAACAGCGGTGTAATATGATAGATCAGTGCAACCTCGTCGCACATCTCACGGAACGGGCAGGGCGCGCAGTCCTTCCAAACCTTCTCCGGGTAGTTCATCACCACATCCCGCCGGAAGCCATGCCGCTCAAACAGGTGTACGCGGCGTGTCAGCGTCAGTACCCGGCGCATCCCCCGCCGGTAGGCCATCTCCACCGCCGCTTCGATCAGGTGCCCACCGATACCCTTGGACCGGGCCGTCGGTGCAACCGCCAGTGAGCGCAGTTCGCAGAGCACGTCGCTGTAGAACACGAGCGAGACGCAGCCGACCGTCTCTTCGTCGAGCGTCGCAATCAGCCAGTCCCCGATGTGCGTGCGTACCTCGACCGGGTCCCGCGGGAGCATCCGACCGGCGCGCACTTCGTCCTCGAAGAGCGGCGGGATCGTCCCCGCCTCATCAGGGCGCGGCGTGCGAATTGCATAAGGATAGCCCTGTGCCGTCCGGACGGGCAGTGAGAGTGCGGCGCCGGCAGTCAACTCACTGCTCCCGGAGGATGGACGTAAGGCCATTGACCAGGGTATCAATATGGTCCTCCCGGATGATGTAAGGCGGCAGCAGGCGCAGCACGTTCGGCCCGGCGTTGAGCAGCAGCATGCCTTGAGCATACCCGGCGGCCAGCACCGGCCCGGCGGGGATATCCAGTTCGACGCCGATCATCAGCCCACGCCCGCGTACCTCTCTGATGTGCGGAGAGTTGATCTCACTGAGGCGTTCCATCAGCAGCGTGCCCATCTCGGCCACATGCGCGAGCGTCTCCGGCGCGGCGGCCCGGTGCAGTACCACCTGCGCCGCCCGGCATACCACCGGCCCCCCGGCAAAGGTGCTACCATGGTCACCCGGCTGCATGGCAGCAGCTACTCGCTCAGTCATGAGCACCGCACCGATCGGCAGGCCGCCGCCCAGGGCTTTCGCAAGCGTCATGATGTCGGGCTGAACGCCGCAACCCTGGTATCCCCAGAGCGTGCCCGTGCGCCCCATCCCGGTCTGAATCTCATCAAAGACCAGCAATGCACCGTGCTGATTGCAGAGCGCCCGCAGCGCCTGCAGGAACTCAGGAGTAGCCGGGTTAACCCCACCCTCGCCCTGCACCGGTTCGACGAATACCGCGCAGGTCTCCGGCCCGATGGCCTCCTGCGCGGCGGCAACATCATTGAAGGGCACGTGCGCCACACCGGACATCAGTGGGCGAAAGGGCGCCTGGTAAGCCTCGCGCGGGGTGAGCGAGAGTGCCCCGACCGAGCGCCCGTGAAACGCGCCGCTGAACGACACGATCTGTGTTTTTGGCCTGTCGGTGACGGTGCGGGCGTACTTGCGCGCGAACTTGATCGCGCCCTCGATCGCCTCCGTGCCGGAGTTGCAGAAGAAGACCCGGTCGGCAAAGCTGTGCGCGCACAGCATGTCGGCCAGTTCAGCCTGCGGCGCGGTGTGATACAGGTTGCTGACGTGCCCGAGGCGCATCATCTGGTCGGACACCGCCGCGGCGATCTCCGGGTCGGCATGGCCGAAGGGCGTCACCGCGATGCCGGAGGTGAAGTCAAGGTACTCCTTACCGTCCGTATCCCAGACGTGCATCCCTACCCCACGGTCGAGCACGAAGGGGGCACGCCCGTAGGTCTGCAGAACGTGGCGGGAATCCTTTTCACGAATATTGGCCGTCATAGAACTTTACTCCCGGACGAACGCTGTGCCTGAACCAGCCCGCAGGCCGTTCAGGTCGGTAATCACCGTCATGGCGACGCCCCCGTTCAGGCCATCAAGCGCCGCGTTGACCTTCGGGATCATGCCGCCGCTGATAACACCCTCTGCGATCAGCGCATCGGCTTCACGGGCCGTCAGCCGCGGGATCACCGCGCCTTCGCGCAGCACCCCCGGCACGTTGGTCAGAAAGACCGCGCGGGCGGCACTGATCGCCCCGGCGATTGCCCCGGCGGCGTGATCGGCATTGACGTTATAGCGGCCTTCCGGCCCGATGGAGATCGGGGAGATGACCGGCACGACGCCCTGTGCACACAGCCCATCAAGCACCTCGGCTCGTACCGCGACGATCCGCCCGACCAGCCCCATCTCCTGAGACCAGCGCTCGACGCGCAGCAGGCCGCGATCCACCCCGCTCAGGCCGAGCGCGTCCACGCCCGCTTCCAGCAGGGCCAGCACAAGCTGCTTGTTCACCTGCCCGGTGAGCACCATCTCGACCACGTCAAGCGTGGCGGCGTCGGTGACGCGCTGGCCGTTGTGGTAGGTCGGCGTAATCTGCAGCGCGTCGAGCAGCTTATCGACGGTGCGCCCACCGCCGTGCACCAGCACGACCGGGGCCTGATGGTTCAGGGCAGCAACGATCTGCGCCAGCGCCGGAACAAACGCCGGGTCGGCGAGGTCATTACCACCCATCTTGATGATGATTGGTTGGTTCTTCATCACAGCAGCCCGCTTGTTTCTGGCAGGTTCCACATCAGGTTGAAGTTCTGCACCGCCTGAGACGAGGCGCCCTTGAGCAGGTTGTCGATCACCGAGACGATGATCAGCGTGCTGCCCGCGCCGGGAGTGGTCGAGATCGCCGCTCGCGGCGTGCGGACGACGTGCGCCAGCGTCGCCATCTCGCCCCCCGGCAGCGCGGCAACCAGCGGCTCACCCGCGTAGGCGTCACGGATCGCCTGCTGCGCGGCGGGGATGTCACTGACCTGAACGTACATGGTGTTGAGGATACCCCGGTCAACGGGGAGGAGATGCGGGGAGAAAATCAGGCGGCCTTTTTCGATACCTTCTTCAGCGAGGGTCTGCTCCATTTCGGAGAGGTGCCGGTGGACCCGCCCGATACTGTACGGGTAGAAGTTGCCGGTGATCTCCGCGAAGAGCAGGTACTGTTTGGCGGTGCGCCCCGCCCCGCTCACCCCCGACTTGGCATCGACGATGATCGGGGTGCCGGGCAGGATCAGGCCTTTACGCGCCAGCGGCACCAACCCCAGCAAGGTCGCCGTCGGGTAGCAGCCCGGGTTGGCGATAGCCTTCGCACCGCGCAACGCCTCCCGTCCCAACTCCGGCAAGCCGTAGGGTACGGGCAGGATCTCCGGCGCAGCGTGGGGCGTCTTATACCAGTGCTCGTAATCTGCCGCGGTCTTGAGCCGCAGGTCCGCAGAGAGGTCGATGACGCGCACACCCTGCGCCAGCGCCTCCGCTGCCTTCTTCGCCGAGGCGGTGTGCGGCAGGCACAGGAACACCGCATCCACCTCCCCCAACGGAGCCTCATCCGAGGTCACGAGCGGGATGTCCGGGGCGGCCGGGTGGCTCTGGCGCAGGCTCGTCCCGGCGGAGTTCTCCGAAGTGGCGAAGCGAAGCTCGACTTCCGGATGGCGGGCGAGGATGGCGATAAGTTCGAGGCCGGTATACCCGGTCGCGCCATACACACCAACTCTGATCGTCATGGTCATCTCCTTGCTGAAGGTATAAAAAACCCGCTTCCGGTGGGCCGGAAGCGGGTTGCCTGTTTATGGTCTGGTCGCTATCGACCGCGCCGCAACGCCACTAGACCGAACCCCGGAGGATGGGGGTACGGCGACGACGGATGCTGCGGCGGGGACGTGGGTCGGTGACGTTGTACACAATCTTGCTCCAATTGCGGGCAAAGATACCATGCTGGAAAAAGAATTGCAAATCACCCGTGTCAGCGCATCCCGGTAAGCGCAATGTTCTTCATGTAGAAGCGCTGAAAGGCGAGGAACAGCACGATCACCGGCATGGAGGCAATCACGATCGTCGCCAGACCGGTGCCGCTGCTCCCGCCGCGCACCGCCAGGTTGATCTGGATTGGCTGAAGCTCCTCCTTGTAGACGGCGATCAGCGGCCAGTAAAACGTGTTCCACTGCGTCTGGAACTCCAGCAGGGCCATCGTGATCAGCGCGGGGATGATGCCAGGCACGATCACATGCCACAGGATTTGCAGGCGATTCGCCCCGTCGATCATCGCGGCTTCGTCCATCTCATACGGCACGTTCGCGGTGATGAACTGCATCAGGGCGAACGTCATGAAAGGGCCGGCGTAGAACGGAATCACCAGCGCCCAGAAAGTGTCGATCAGGCGGAACTGGGCCGCCACCATGAACATCGGCACCAGGATGACCTGCTCGGGGATCATCATCGTGGCGATACTGAAGATCAGCAGGAGTGTCTTGCCAGGGAACTTCAGGCGGGCGAAGAAATACGCCGCCATGGTGTTGAACACCAGCGAGAAGAACACCACCAGCCCGGCGCTGGCAACGCTGATCCAGACGTAGTGCAGCAGCGGCGGGCTGCGGTAGACCGAATCGGTATTAATCCGCAGTACAGAAATATAGTTATCCAGCGTGAAACCGGTGGGGACGAACGTGCGCCACGAAACGGGGTAGGCCTCAATGGCAATCACGGACGTCGGGCGGAAGCTGTTGCTGAGTGCCCAGATCATCGGTACCCCGAACACCACGACGATCAGCAGGTGGCCCAGGGCTGTCAGAAGCGCATCACCGATTTGCCTTACGCGGCTGTGGCTGGCACGCACCGGCGGCGCGTGTTCAAGCGATAGCGAGCGTTCGAGGGGGACGTCGGTCACGGTGCACTCTCCGGTAGGCTGATCGGCATTGATAGAAGATACTATGTGGCGGGACAGGCTGACAACAGATAACTGCCGGAGAACAAGCCTCCGGCAGCTTCTTACTCAGCAGACGGAAAGGATCAGAACCTCAACGCACGGCATTGCGTCAACGCACGGCATTGCGTCAACGCACGGCGTTGTGCAGCATCGTGATGAACCCCTCGCGGGAGGCATCCAGCACGACCTTTGTGTTCGGCGCCTTGCCCGTAACGTGCAGGTGATCGACCACCGTCTGGCCGCGGGTGTAGCCGTCCCCAAGCTCTACGTTGACAAAGAGGTTCTTCACCTCTGTCGCCATAAAGGGATCCAACGCGACCCCCATCGTGATCGGGTCAGGCAGCGAGAATGAGCGGATCCCGGTGCGTTCGGATACGTAGTTGATCAGCTTAGCCTGGATGTCCACACAGAATTCCGCCAGCGGCGTACCAATACCGCGCAACGCGGCACTGTCCGCCTCGGTGAAGACCGCGGACTTGTTGTTCACGTCGATGCCGACCATCGTCAGCGGCATGCCGGACTGGAAGACGATCTGGGCCGCTTCCGGGTCCGCCCAGATGTTGTATTCCGCTACCGGTGTAACATTGCCATAGCCGTAGCCAACGCCGCCCATGATCACGCAGTCGTTGACCTTGTGCGCGATGGATGGGTCGCGCAGCAAGGCCACCGCGACGTTCATCAACGGGCCCAGCGTGACGAGAGTAATGTCACCCGCATAGCGGTTGATCGTATCGATCAGCACGTCCACGGCGTGGCCGGGTGCAGGCTTCTTCCCGCTCAGCGGCAGGCCGATATCGCCCATACCATCCTCGCCATGCACGTACTGTCCAGTGCGCCCTTCCCGGATCAGCGGCCGGTCCAGCCCGGCATAAACTGGCACGTCCGCGCCGCAGAGCTCGACCGTGTAGATCGCGTTCTGCACCCCCTGCTCCATCGGCACATTGCCGAAGCCAACGGTGATCGCTTCGACCTTCGTATCGGGGTACTTAAGCGCCATCACCAGCGCAACAGCATCATCAGAACCGGTGTCGGAGTCGATAATCAGGCGTTTCACAGGTCTTTCCTTTTCGTTGAGCAATGGACTTCAGCGTACAGCCGAGTACAGCATAGAGACGAACGCCTCCCGCGAAGCATCCAGCACAACCTTCACGTTGGCAGGCCGGCCAGTCACCTCAAGGTGATCGACGATCGTCTGCCCCCGGGTCAGGCCGTCGCTCAGATCAACGCTGACGTAGCAGGGCTTCACCACTGTGGCGACGGCAGGATTGAGCGCCACTGCCATGGCGATCGGATCCGGCAGAGAGAACATCCGTCGCCCGAGGCGCGATTCCATGAAGGCCATCACGGGGCCCTGGATATCCACGCAGAAGTGGGCCAGCGGTGTACCGATGGCCCGCAGCGCGACGGCATCCGGCGGGTCAAAGACGGCGGCCCGGTTGTTCACGTCGATGCCAACCATCGTCAACGGCATTCCTGACTGGAAGACGATCTGGGCCGCTTCAGGATCACCCCAGACGTTGGCCTCGGCGACCGGGGTGACGTTGCCAGGGCCAATCCCCACGCCGCCCATCACCACGCACTCGCGGACCTCTCCGGCGATAGACGGGTCGCGCAGCAGAGCGACCGCCAGATTAGTCAGCGGGCCGAGCGTCACAAGAATGACCTCCCCGGCATGGTGGTGGATCGCCTCAATCAGTGCGTCCACTGCGTGGCCGGGTGCGGGCCGCCTGCCTCCGAGTGGCAGGCCGATGTCGCCCATGCCATCCATGCCGTGCACCGCCTGTCCACCGCCAGGCTTATAGGCGCGAAGCACTGGCTGGGCGCAGCCCACATACACCGGGACGGATACCCCGCACAACTCGGCCGTGTAGAGCGCGTTCTGCACGGCCAGATCAAGCGGTACCCCACCGTACACCGTCGTGATTGCCTCGACTACCACACCGGGGTGCCGGAGCGCCATTACCAGCGCGACGGCCTCATCCGAGCAGGTATCGGTGTCAATGATCAGATGCTTCACCATATTCCACCTCACTCAGAGGGATGAACCCGGAACAGGCTACTTGCCGAACGCACCGATCCGCTGCAGGAACAGCCCTCTGAGCTTCTCCGCGTGGACATCGAGGATCACGTCGATCTCCGGTATCACTTCGTTCCGACGCGCCGGCGGGCGCGGATCGACGACTGTCATGCCAGCGGTGCGTCCTTCGGTCTCGATATAGCATGGCAGGCGGCGCGTAGTATAGAGTTCTGGCGCGATCAGGTAGGCGACGGCATGCAGGTCGGGCACCGCCTCGCGTGAGTTCCACTCGATCATGCGCTGCCTGACGAAGACGAAGACCTCTTTCATGAAGTCCGAAACCGGATTGCCCAGCGAAGACACGAGGTCAAGGTAGTCCTCACCGAGCAGGTAGCGGTAGGTCACATCCAGGCCGGCCATGACGATCGGCCAGCCCGCCTCGAACACGATCTTCGCCGCGTGCGGGTCGTTGTACAGGTTGGCTTCACCCGCGGCACTGGCATTGCCCCCGACAAAAGCCGAGCCACCCATCAGCACTACACGCTTCACCTTACTGATGATCGCGGGCTCCAGCCGCGCCGCAAGCGCGATATTGGTGATCGGCCCGATCGGCACCAGCGTGACCTCGCCCGGATGCGCCAGCACCGTCTCCACGATGAAATTCGCCGCGTTCTGCCCGATTGCCTTTCCTTTCGGTTTCGGAAGGCGGTCTGCAGCGTTGCCAAGGCCGTCCGCACCGTGGATGCTGGGTGCGCCCGGGCGCGGCGGCAGCAGGATCGGGCGCGAGGCCCCACGCACCACAGGCACGTCCGGGCGCCCGGCGGTCTCAACCAGGCGCAGCGCGTTGGCAACCGAATTGTCCAGCCCGCTGTTACCGAAAACGGTCGTGATGCCAAGCACATCCACTTCGGTCGACAACAGCGCGAGGAAGATCGCCTGCATGTCGTCGATGCCGGGATCGGTGTCGATGATGATCTTTTCAGGCATAAGGTATCTCTCCTTCGTCAGGAATGGCCCAGTTGGGATCGCTTCAAGTGCAGGTTACAGAGGGGGTCAGCGCCACGGGCTGAACAGCAGCCGCACATGAACGCATCACCCTCCATGATACTGGCAATCCGCAATCCGTGTGCCTTTAGGTTCTGTAAAACGAATCGGTATCTCCGCACTGTCCCGTTAGTCATTTCGACGTTTTGACCTACAATGCAGGTATCGGATACACGCAGCAGGCGAACCCCTTTTGAGGCGGCCCGCCAACACCCATAAGGAGAGTCCTGGATATGGCGAAACGACAGAAGGCCGTCACCCGTCACCGCCTGCTCATCTACGAACGGATCGGGCGACGCTGGCGCGGGCTCCCGCTGCTGCTGATAGTCCTCAGCCTGGGGCTGTATGCGCTGGGTTGGCTGGGACATTCCGGGCAGCTCGGCTTCGGGGATGTGACGCTGCTCGGCCTGCTCTGGCAGGGTCGCTCGCTGATCATCCTGCTGCTTCTGCTCGGCCTGATGCTGTATATCTTCGTGGTGCTCCTGAGCGTGAACAGCTTCGTTGAGGCACGCCCGCAGTCGCTGCGGGTACGGGCGGGGCTGCTGACGCTTGATTTCTCATATGCGCGCCTGTCCATGATCCGGCTGGTGCAGTTTTCCGCTCAGTACCCGCCACAGCTTCTCAGGCCGGGTGAACGGGCGCTGGTTTCGCCGCTGCTCAGTGCGACCGGCACCGCGGTGGATATGCGCTCCTGGCCGGTGCAACCCCGTCTGCTGCGCCGCATCTGGTCGCGGTTCATGTTCGCGTCGGAAGGCGACAGCCTGATGTTCATTGTCCGGGACGCGATGCTGCTCAACCGGCAGATCGACAACTACATAGAGCAGTACCGCATCCGGCAGGCGAACCAGGAGCATCGCTACAAAGACCCGATCGAACGCGCCGTAGAGCAGAACCGGCGTAACACGCTGCGCTGAAAATCAGCCAGCTTCTCAGATTTGCCGCTGAATAGGGTACACTAGGGGGCTGAGGCCGCGCTGTGCCGCCCCTCTCCGGCGTTTTTGCCATCTGCCACTTTAGACGGAACATCCATGGAAACAACAGAAACTCCCCGCGGGCACTTCCCCGTACAGCTTCAGGTCGCACTTTTTACCTTCACGCGGATCGTGATGAATACCGGATACCGGATGCTGTACCTCTTCCTCCCGTTCATCGCGGAAGGGCTCCAGGTCAGCCGCCAGTCGATTGAAATGATCGGTACGGTACGCAACGGCTTCGGCCTGATCGCGCCAGTGCTCGGCTCGACCGCGGACAGGTACGGGCGCAGATTCGGCATCATGCTTGGCCTGCTGTTATGGATCGGCGGCATGCTGGTCGTCACGCTCTTCCCGACTTACCCCGGCCTGATGATCGGCATGGTCATGCTGGCGATCGGCAAGTTCGTGTACGATCCCGCAGTCTACGCCCACATCGGTGATACTGTCCCCTACCAGCAGCGTGGGCTGACGCTGGCCGTGGTCGACCTGGGCTGGTCGGGCGCGTTCTTCCTGGGCGGGCCGTTCGTGGCCTGGCTGATTGCCCGTGGAAACTGGGTGACGCCCCTGCCAGTGCTGGCGGGGATTGCGACCCTCTGCCTGATCGGGCTCGTGGTGATCATCCCGGCTTCACAGGCGGCGAAGCACGAAGCGCAGCGTACCGGCGGCGCGGACTTACGAACGTTGTTCCACACAGGGGCGGCTATAGCCGCACTGGTCCTGGTGTTCATGATCTCGATCAGCAGCGAAGCAATCAACATCGTCTACGGGACATGGATGGCCGGGTCGTTCGGGTTGCAGGTCACGGCGCTCGGTTCGACCGCAATCGTGATCGGGATCGCTGAGATCGTCGGCGAAGGGTTGATGGGCTGGCTCTCAGACCGCCTCGGCAAGAAGCTCTCGCTGACACTGGCGCTGAGTCTGTACGCGGTCGCCTGCCTGATTCTGCCCATGTTCGGCTTCAGCCTGGGCGCCGCACTGGTGGGCGTATTCATCTTCTACGTCGGCTTTGAATACACGATCGTCTCGACGATCCCCCTCAACACGGAACTTGTCCCGGCGGCCCGCGCAACCTTCATGGGTATGGTATCCGCGTCAATCTCCATCGGCAGGATGCTCGGCACGCTGCTGGGCCCCTTCCTGTACGACACATTCGGCATCTGGGGGAATGGGCTTGTCGCCGCGGTGCTCAACGTGATTGCGCTGGTCGTGCTGCTGGCCTTCATCCGCCGCGACTGAGTTCCGCACGGCAAACGGTGTTGGACAGATGACTATGCGCTTGCTACAATTCCTCTCCGGGTCAGTCCCGGCCCGGATGCCATTTCGGGCAGGGACACGGGCGAATTCGCCCCCCGTATCACTTATGACTAACCAACACGGATAGCGACTTTTATGGTCAGAGCGCTCATTACCGGCGGTGCAGGTTTTGTTGGCAGCCACCTTTCCGAGGCTCTGCTGGCACAGGGCCACCACGTCACCGTCATCGACGACCTCTCCACCGGCCAGTTCGAGAACATCGCCCACCTCACCCAGAATCCCCGCTTTGGGTTCGTGATTGAAACAATTACCAACACCTCGGTGATGGATCGGCTGGTCAGCGAGTGTGATATCATTTATCACCTTGCCGCGGCCGTGGGCGTGTTTGCCATCGTCAGCAGCCCGATTCACACCATCGAGACCAACGTGCGCGGCACTGACATCGTGCTGGAAACGGCGCGGCGCTACCGCAAGAAGGTCATGATCGCCTCCACCTCCGAGATTTACGGCAAAGGGACAAAGACGCCCTTCTCCGAGGACGACGACCGGCTGCTCGGCTCGACCACCAAGAGCCGCTGGTGCTATTCGAGTAGCAAGGCGCTCGATGAGTTCCTGGCCTTCGCCTATCACAAGGAAGTCGGCCTGCCGGTGGTGATTTTCCGGCTGTTCAACACGGTTGGCCCGCGCCAGCGCGGTCACTACGGCATGGTCATCCCGCGCTTTGTGCAGTGGGCTCTGGCCGGGGAACCGCTGCAAGTTTACGGAGACGGTACCCAGAGCCGGTGCTTCGCCAATGTCAGTGACGTGGTGCAGGCGATCGTCGGGCTGGCGGAGAGTGAAGCCGCAGTCGGTGAAGTCTACAATATCGGCTCACAGGAAGAGGTCTCCATGATCGACCTTGCCCGTAAAGTGCTTGAACGCACCGGGAGTTCGTCGGAAATCAGGATGATCCCCTACGATGAAGCCTACGAAGCCGGCTTCGAGGACATGCAGCGCCGGGTGCCAGATATCCAGAAGATCAACGCTGCCATTGGTTGGGCCCCTCGTAAGTCTCTCGATACCACGCTCGATGAGATTATTGCTTACTTCCGTGTGAAGGGTGTCAGCAAAGACGGCCCTCGCTGAACTGTTACCTCCCACCCAACGGTCCGGAGGGGTTGTCTCTGCCGGGCCGAAGAGAGGCCCCTGTGCATAAAGCCGCACTCCTGAAGAAGTTCGAAGACAAGTCCGCCGTGATCAGCGTCGTAGGCATGGGCTACGTTGGCCTGCCGCTCGCTGTCGAGTTCGCAGCCACCGGCTTCCGCACGCTCGGCATCGACGTGGACGCTGGTAAGGTCGGGATGCTGAACGCAGGTGTGAGCTACATCCCTGACATCCCCACCGAATCCGTCCGTAAGCTGGCCGCGAACGGTACGCTCTCCGCGACTACCGACTACAGCGCCATCAGCACCGTAGATGTGATCATAGTGTGTGTGCCTACCCCACTGCGCAAGACCAAAGACCCGGACATGAGCTATATCATCGCCGCGGCGGACGAGATCGCCCGCTACAGCCATCCCGGCCAGCTCATCATCCTCGAGAGCACCACCTACCCCGGCACCACCGACGAGATGATCGTGCCCCGCGTCGTGCACAACGGCTTCAAGGTCGGTGAGGATGTGTTTGTGTGCTTCTCGCCGGAGCGTATCGACCCCGGCAACCAGAATTTCGGTGTGCGCAACACGCCCAAGGTGATCGGCGGAACCACCCCATCCTGTACCGAGGTCGGCATGGCGCTCTATAAGCACGCGATCGACCGCGTCGTACCGGTCTCCTCGACCCGCGCCGCGGAGATGGTCAAGCTGCTGGAGAACACCTTCCGCTCTGTCAACATCGGCCTGGTGAACGAGATGGCCGTGATGTGTGATAAGCTCGGCGTCAGTGTCTGGGAGGTCATCGAAGCGGCCAGCACCAAGCCCTACGGGTTCATGACGTTCTACCCCGGGCCCGGCCTGGGCGGGCACTGCATCCCGATCGATCCGCTCTACCTGAGTTGGAAGCTCAAGGCGCTCAATTACAATGCCCGCTTCATCGAACTGGCCTCGGAGATCAACGGCAACATGCCGCTCTACGTGATCGGCAAGGTGATGGATGCGCTCAATGAAGTCGCCAAGCCCGCGAGAGGTTCGAAGGTACTGGTACTGGGCGCAGCCT
>JADZAD010000184.1 GCA_020852775.1 Anaerolineae bacterium | reverse complement strand
CCATAAGTATAGTTTCTGGCATGCGCGGCTGTCGAGGGCGCATGCGCCGAATCACAGGCGCCCCACCCAAAAAACAGTACAATGAGATATGAGACGACCGCTCCCTTAGTACGGCAGCGGCAGGAGTCCTGGTCTGCGCAAATTCAGGTTTCTTCGAGAGAGCAGCACGGCACGGACCCTGTTCGGGGTAGCGGTGGGGTTAGTCCTTGCACTGGCCGCCGCCACCCTGCCGGAGCGTATCAGCGTCACGCGCATCAACCCGGCCTCGTGTGATCCAGCCAGCGGGCGGATCGGCGTAGCTTTCGAGGCCAGCGTGAACGGTTCACTCGGGGTCGAGATGCGCCTGCAGAACCGTCGCACCGGGGAGGCCAGTACCAGCCGCCTGGCATGGACGTATGGTAGCGGCACGTTCTCGCTCTACGCCGTGCCTCCGCAGGGCACCCTGCCCGGCGATGTACTCACCGTCACGCTGACACTCTCGCGGGGTGGGGCCGTGCGCGCCTCAGATACCTACTCGTTCGACTGTGGCACCGGGCAGGCTCCGGCACTGCCGCTCCCGGCGGGGCAGATCGTGAAGCCGCTCAACGGGTTCGACACCTGGGCGCTGACGCACTGGCCCGATGCCGCCGGGCGCCGCCCGTGCGCGGCCTTTGATCTCGATGGCTGGGGCGCGAAGTCGCTGATTTACGAGGAGTTCCCGGCCTGCCCCGTCACGACACCCGCGCCGGTCTTCAGCGTCGAGTGCCTGACCGAACAGGGCGCGTGGACAGCGGCAGAGGTGCATAACGTCACCGCCGACCCCTCCGGGCTGTTCATGTCGTTCGAGGTTACGCAGCACGGGCGCTGTGCGGTCTTCCCGAACTAGCGGGCTTACCCGGCGTCCTTGCTCGCCCACAGACGTGGCAGGGCGCGCAGTTCGTCCGCGCTGACTGGCTCGCGCCCCCTGCGGAAGAGGTGCCAGTACTCCGTGCTGGTCGGCCCTTCGCCCTGCCTGAGGGGGGCGGGCTGGCCGAGGGTCTCCAGTTCGAGCAGATCAGCGTCGGTGTACAGCTCGATGATCGAGCCCTGGTCGATGTCGCTCGGCGCCTCAGGCTCGATGTGCGTGGAGTAGTGCTTGGCGAACAGGTGCCCAGCGTTCCAGTAAGCCGCCCACCGCGCTGTCGTCAGGCCGATCTTCTGCGCGGTGTGTGCGTCAGCGGCCTGCCGCAGCCGCACAAAGCCGTGCTCGAAGCTGAAGCGCGGATCGCGCAGATCGGTGTACTCCCACACCGCCAGCCCGCCCGTCGCCTGCTTGCTCCGCTCAGGAGTGGGCCGCCGCTGGAAGGGCGCGATCCCGACCCCGCCGGGGGCGAGCGCCGTGATCCCCCACGCCGCACAGTGATCCGGTTCCTCGCTGCCCGGCCTGGCGATCCGGTGATCCACCTGTACAAAGGCGATGTCCGGTGCGAGCGTCAGCGTGATCGTCTTCAGCAGGCCGGTGTTCGGCTCGATAGCGGACGTGAAGCGTGCCGAATTCTCCCGCAGGATATCCACCTGTACCGGGAAGTTATCCGCACCGTAGCTCCGGTCTGCCCGCTCCGGCGCGTACCACAGGCGGTGGCCGCCATACAGGCGCATCCGATCGCCGCCCGTCTGCCCGGCGTCACGCGCCAGTTCAACGAACTCGTTGCGCTCCCCGACAAACCCGAAGCGGATCACCCGCGGGCCGACGTCCGTCGTGATGACGAGGTCCACGACCCCGTTCGAGAGGCGGCAGCAGTTTGGCCAGCCCCCGTATTCGATACGCTCGATCGTGACGTTCACCCGGTCAGAACCTCCTGGATGATCCCCGCGAAGAACGCGACGGTGACGGGCAGGCTGGCGAGGTCTACCCATTCGTCGGGCGCATGGGCGCTTCCGCCCGTCGGGCCAAAGCCCGGCAGGGTGGGGATGCCCGCCCCGATCAGCATATAGCCTTCGTGGGCCGGGCCCGCCCCCTCGACCGGCCACGGCGCACCGGTGTAGGCCCGCGCATAGCGCCCCGCCGTCTCCGCGAGCGGGTGGTCGGCGGGGATCGCCGCAGCGGGCAGGTTGTTCTTGATCGCGTAATCCAGTGACAGGCCGGGTCGCCCGGCCATGACCTCTGCCAGGATCGCATCTACCTGGGTGAGGACGTCGTCCGCAGACTGGCCCGGCATCAGGCGCACATCGACCAGCGCCTCCGCTGAAGCCGGCACCATGCTCTCGAACTGCCCTCCGTGGAAGACCGTCCCCGGCGTGATGCGGCAGCCCAGCCCAACGAAGGCCGGGTGCTCCGGCGCGGGGACGTGCAGCGCCTCCAGCCGGAGCAGCGCCTCGGCCAGCCCTGTTACAGCGTTGACGCCACCCTGCCCCCGGCTCCACTCGGGGCTGCCGGAGTGGATCGCCTGGCCCTGCGCCCGCAGGATCAGGCGCAGCAGGCCGCGATGCCCGATGCAGACGATGTCGCTGGCGTAGGCGTAGATCGCGCCCTGCACCGGCAGGCAGCCCTGGTCGAGCAGGTAGCGCACCCCAAGCGTGCTGCTTGCCCCGGATTCTTCGTCCACCACCCCGGCAACGACCACGCGGACCCGTACCGGATCGAGCAGGCCATGGTCACGCAGCAAGGCCAGCGTATAAAGCCCGCAGGCTACGCCCGCCTTGTTGTCCGCCGCGCCGCGCCCGTACATCCGCCCGCCGTCGATCTCCGCGCTGAACGGCCCATGCTTCCAGGCGGTGTGGTCACCCTCAGCGACGGTATCAATGTGTGCGATGATCGCAAAGCCGCGCTCCCCGCTCCCCCATTCCACGAGTGCATTAGGTCGTGCCGGGTCCTTCGTGATCAGCCGGGCCGCGAAGCCGAGGCGCTCCGCCTCCGCGATGATGCGTTCCGCAACCGCTGCCTCGGGGTCGGCGCCGTTCACTGAGCGGATGCGGACGAGGTCAGCGAGGAAGCGTGTCAGGGGTTCAGCATACCGGGCAGCAAGGGGCCGGTAATCGGGCAGGTCAGGCATCAGATCATCTCCCGTGATTGCGGTTGAGAAGAGTGTCAGCGGCCCGCTTCCGCGTCTGGTGAGTTGACGTCGGCGCGGACATGCTGCTCAAAGAACTCATAGGTGCGCTGCATGAGCACGTCAGTGGGCAGGCTGTGTCCACCGCCCGGATACGGCCAGAAGGTCACGTTGATCCCGATCTCTTCCATCTGCTTCCACAACTCTTCCGACCACCAGTAGGGGACGGATTCGTCGTGTGTGCCGTGGTGGATCATCACCGGCATCCGCACCCGTTCCAGATAGTTCACTGGCGAGATCGCGGCGTAACCTTCCGGGTTCTCCGCCGGCCTCCCGTAGATCAGGGCTGTAGCATCCATCGCGGCACGCTGAATCGGCCAGTATCGCCAGCTATGCTCCCAGTTGCGCCCGGCGTCTCCGCTCATCGACGAGTACAGTACGACGGCATCCACCTCATCGCTGATTACCATCGGGTACATGGCGATCTCGCCACCCATGCTGTGCCCAAACACGCCAATCTGCCCCGGCGCGGCCTGTGACAGCGAATCGACCTGTGCGATCAGGTTCATAATGTCCACCGCATAACCGATATGGAACGGGTTCGGGCCGGTGTCTGAGCCACCATACATGCGGTAATCGGACATAATGGCGATATAGCCCTTCTTCGCCAGCCAGTCCGCATAGCGCCAACTGTCGAACCCCGGCTTGTACTCATGAAACATCATGTAGCCGTGGTTAACAAGCGCCACCGGGAAGGGCCCATCCCCGGTCGGGATATCGATCAGGCCGGTGATCACCAGGCCGTCGCTCGGATAGGTCATCTCGTACTGAGTGAACTCAGGCTCGGCACGCACCACCCGGCCCAGCACAATACCACTGCCCCCATACGGGCGGGCTGCCAGTGCGTCAATCGTCAGATTAGCGAACGGATCATCCGGATCGCTCACAAACGTGTCGATACGCGCTACAACTTCAATCGGGACAGCGTCAGACGTCGCCTCCGGGGTTGGAAGGGCCACGTCCATGAGAGTCATTGGCGGCATCGTCGGAGGTACAGCCGGGGAGGGCGGCGCAGAACAGGCCACCAGCAGCAGGGCGCTGAACAGGGCCAGCAGCCGGTGGCTACGGCCAGTCATCTTTCTCGTGGCCTTCAAAAAAGGGAAGAACGCCCATCGCGCGCAGGGCGTTGAGCAGAGCGGGCATATCCTCACGTTTGATGACATAGGCGTTTGGTTCAATCTGGTGCCCCAGCCAGTTACCGATCTGCCGGTTCTTCCGCAGCCGCTGCGCGACGTTCAGGTCACGCGCTCGCAGGACAACGACATCCTGTACGACTACTTCTCGCGGGGTATTATGCCATGCTTCAAGCATCCTGAGCACATTAGTCGGGGCCTGGTGGCTGCTCAGACGCTGCAGGAAGGGAATAATGTGGCTGGGGATTTCGATCCCATCACCCGTCACACGCGCAAGCGCCTGCGGCGTCAGGCGGTAACGGTACAGGCCGTCATCACGGTTCTGCCCCAGCGGGATGTAGCGCGGCGCAGGCGGGGTTTCATTCCACGCGGTAAACCGTGCAATCTGCAGGCGCTCATAGCGGCTCAGGCCCGGCGGCACACTGATCACCCCCTGCGGGTCGATAATGATGCTGCTGGGTGGATCAGGATCGGAGCGCCAGTCCGCGCGCCCCAGCAAGGCCGCGCCGCTTTCGGTCAGCGCAAAGGCTCCATGCCCCGCATGCACCATCCCCAGCCAGCGCATCGGCCCATTGATCAGGAAACGCAGCAGCGCCCCATCAATCAAATCCCAGTACTGGAAGCCATGCAGGATTTCGCCCGTGTATGCATCCCGCAGATACCACGCCGCGTAATCACCGCCGGGGCGTTGAAAGTCCGGATCATTCTGCCGGACATGCTCCACCAGGCTGTCAAGGCTCCACCAGATTTCGATCGGGACATGGGACAGCACATCGAGGAGGAAACGCCGCGCCGCACGAGGCTTGTTCGGCCAGGTATCAGCTTCGATGCCGGGCGTGAAGGCCAGGTCATTCCACGTAACAGAAGAAACCCAGGTTTCGGCCAGAGAGCGGTTCTGATGGGCGCGGGGCGCTTCAAGCCAGGGGCGGGCCACCTCACGGATCACCCGGGTAGATGTATGTGTCATAAAGCGCTCGTCCACGATCAGGCCAAGGTCATACGCGAGTTGTACCAGCATCACACGGTAGGCCGGGGCATCCGGGCGGCGCAGATGGCGATCGATCTCCGGAATCGGAGCGTTCTGCAGCCAGGCAGCAGCGTGGGTATCGCGGATCATCAGGTACGACAGCAGGGTGGCGAGGTCATCCGGGGCACAGGGCATTCCCCGTTCGATCACACGTGGCGGCGCAACCGCAAATCCGGGGGCCCGTGGGTGCTCCTGCCGTGCAGGCTGAGGCAGGAAGGCGAGCAGATCGTCCGGGATGATTGCATATTCCTGAGGGCCGTTCGCCGTCTGCTCAAAGGCCCGGATCACCAGGCCGCGGTAATACAGGCTCTCTGTCACACTCACCGGGGCCAGCCAGGGCTTCTCCCGTTCGCGCCGGGCGGGGCCCATCAGCCGGAGCTCACCATAGCGCCGGACGAAGTGCCCGTAGGGCTGCTTTCCCCCGGCCAGCATCAGGTCGGCAAGTGCGCCCTGCTCGTCAGCGGGCAGCCGGACCCAGGTCGCATCAACTGCCTCCTGCCGCAGGACGGCATTCGTCAGTTCGTCAGCGGCAGCCAACCGATCGGTAGCGACCAGGTCTATGTCCCACTGGGAAGCGATAATCCGCAGCAGGTCGGGGTCATAATCGGCCAGCGCACGGGCAAAACTCGGCACGGCGCATCCTCCACCTCTGGCGAACAGGTGAGCGCATCAGTATGGATATTATAAACTATACCGTTAGAATACCGTGTATGGTGCGCCGCGGCATTCAGCACAGGGGAGGCCGGCATGGAACCGATCATCGAGTGTGTACCGAACTTCTCTGAGGGGCGGCGGCCCGCGATCGTGCAGGAGATTGTCGCGGCGATTGCCTCCGCCGGGGTGATGCTGCTCGGTGCGGAAAGTGACCCGGATCACAACCGCTCAGTCGTGACGTTCGCCGGGAGCCCGGAGGCCGTCAGTGAGGGAGCTTTCCGGGGGATCGCCGCGGCGGCGAGGCTGATCGACCTTGATACCCACGCTGGCGAGCATCCACGACTGGGTGCGGCGGATGTTGTGCCGTTCGTGCCACTGGAACAGGCTACGCTGGAGGACTGCGCCACACTGGCGCAGCAACTGGGGAAGCGCATTGGAGACGAGTTGGCGCTGCCCGTGTATCTGTACGGGGCGGCGGCACTGCGCCCGGAACGCCGTGAACTGCCCGATGTGCGCCGGGGTGGGTATGAAGCCCTGAAGGATGGTGGCATTCGCCAGCCTTCACGCCAGCCGGATTTCGGCCCGGCACGGGTTGGCCCGGCGGGGGCGGCGATCATCGGGGCGCGACGGTTGCTGGTCGCGTTCAACGTGTTTCTGAACACAGATGATGTCGAGGCCGCCCGTCAGATTGCGCGGGCAGTGCGGGCGTCATCAGGGGGGCTGGATGCCGTGCGCGCACTGGGGATGCTGGTACAGGGGCGCGCACAGGTCTCGATGAATCTGCTCGACACAAACACTATGCCGCTGCACCGGGTGGTGGAAGCGGTGCGCGAGGAAGCCGCCCGGCGAGGTTTAGCCATCGAACGCAGTGAACTGATCGGGCTGATGCCACAGCAGGTGCTGCTCGATGTGGCGTCGCACTACCTCCAGCTAGAGGGGCTGCATGCCGGGCGCATCCTCGAATGGCAGATCAGCCAGAAGCAGCGCGGCCTGCCTTCCGCCTGAAGACCTGCGACAGCCAGCCTTTGATCCGCTCCAGTGGTTGGCGGGTGACGGAATCGGTCGTGTCGCCGAGATTGGTGGTGTCGCCATGGAGCTGCGATTCCTGGTTCCGCCGCCAGATCCAGATGAACATGTCGGCGGGTGTGCGCCCCGGAAAGCGTTCCAGCGCCCCGCGCTCCGCGATAATCTGAATCGCGGGCGTATAAATCATGTCGTACCATGCTTCCGCGGCCTGCTGGTAGGTGATGGGCTCGCCAT
>JADZAD010000183.1 GCA_020852775.1 Anaerolineae bacterium | reverse complement strand
CCCGGCTGTATGGACTTGCCCTGATCGGGGTAGTGCTTGTCACACTCGGTTCTGTAACGCTGCGTGAGGTGTTGACGCTTGCCAACTTCACTATGATCTACCTCCTGCTGGTGGTGATCATGGCTATTCGCTACGGTACCGGCCCGGCCTTCGGGACGGCGTTCGCCAGTTTTGCCTGCATCAACTTCTTCCTCGTACCGCCCTACTATTCACTTCGTGTAGCTGATCCGCTGGAGGTGGTTGATCTGTCGGTCTTTCTGATCGTGGCGAGCATTGCCGGCCGGCTCAGCGCGCAGGCCCACCAGCAGGCGCAGGCCGCGCAGGAGCGTGCCCACACACAGGAGATCCTCTACCGGCTGACACGTACCTTCAACCAGACCACCGAGCGTGAAGGCGTCTATGCCGTACTCATCCGGGCGCTGCGCGACGATCTGGGCACCATACAGGCGGATGTGCTCCCGGACGCACCCGGTGCGGTGGCGGGTACGAGCGGCTCAACACATTACCTGCTGCTGCAGGGTGGTGAGCACATCTACGGAACGGTGCGGGCCCAGTTCGGGCCGCCGCTGGCACAACCGCAGATCGAACTGCTCAATACGTGTGTGTCGCAGGCGGCCATGGCGCTTCAACGGATCGACCTCTCCGAGCAGGCACGCCGGAGCCAGCAGTTTGAAGAGGCAGACCGCCTCAAGACAGCAATTCTGCATGCCGTGTCACACGACCTGCGAACTCCGATCACGATCATCAAGACCTCCGCCAGCAACCTGCGAACCCTGAATGACCGCCTCTCCCCGGCTGAACAAGGGGAGATCGCCGAGTTGATTGAGAACGAGGTCGATCAACTGGATAAACTGGTCGGTAACCTGCTTGACCTATCGCGGCTCAAGGCCGGGGCGCTGCACCTGAACTGCCAGCCCAACTCACTGGAGGAGGTTGTCGGGGACGTGGCTGCGCGGACGTGGCAGCTCACCCATCAGGAGCGCATCCGCCTTGATTTCGCCGAAGGTATGCCGCTGGTCAGCTTCGATTACGGGCTACTGCTGCAGGCGATCAGCAATCTGGTGGATAACAGCCTGCGCTATGAGCCAGCCGACAAGACGATCGAAATCCAGGGTAGGGCGGCGGGGAAGCAGGCGGTGCTGTATATCGCCAACCACGGCGCGACGATCTCTGATGAAGTCAAGACACACATGATGGAGCCCTTTTCCCGGGGCACTGATGGGCGGGTGGGCCTGGGGCTGCCTATCGCGAAGGGGATCATCGAGGCGCATCATGGGCGGCTATCAGTCGAGGATACTCCTGGCGGTGGCGCGACGTTTGTCATTGAACTGCCCCTGAACGGGGTGGAGGCGTATGAAACTCAAGGTACTGATCGTCGATGATGAGCCTCAGATCCGCAGGCAGATCAAGATCGGGCTGGGGGGCTATGGCTACGACGTGCTGACCGCCGCAAACGGTCAGGAGGCGCTGATCGCTACTGCGCAGCAGTCACCGGACGTGATCATCCTCGACATTTCGCTCGGCTCGGAACCGGACGGTATCGAGGTCTGCCGCCGCCTGCGGGAGTGGTCTCAGACGCCGATTATCATGCTCTCCGTACATGATGAAGAGAAGACCAAGGTCACCGCGCTGAACGCTGGCGCGGATGACTACCTGACCAAGCCCTTCGGCATGGAAGAACTCCAGGCGCGCATTCAGGCGATCCTGCGGCGGGTGGCGTTTGAACCCGGCGTCAGTGCGAAGGCGGAAATCATCGTCGAGGCGCTGCGGATCGACCTCGTCAACCGCGTGGTTTACGTCGAGGATGATGAAGTCCATCTGACGCCCACCGAATACGACCTGCTGCGCCTGCTGGCGACACACCCCGGTAAAGTGATGACGCATCGCGCCATCCTGAACGCGGTGTGGGGGCCGGAGTATGGGGAAATGGACAACTATGTGCGGGTGTTCGTCAACCAGCTTCGCAAGAAGCTGCGTGAGAACCCGGCGCGGAATATCCGCTACATCCTCAATGAGCCCGGCGTCGGCTACCGCTTCGTGGCCGTTCGGTAATGAAAAGCGCAGAGCGGAAAGAGTGAGCCTGCTTCTAGCCGCCCTGCGCTCCCCTTCGCACTGTGTTACTTATACGAGGGTGCGTTGTCGATCTCGATCTGGCGATGATCAACCGAATGTTCGAAGGTGACTTTGAAGCCTTCAGGTAGCGGCAGCTTGTCGATGTTGATCTGTTTGATCGTCAACGACACGTCTTCGGATTCAAGCAGGGCATCACGCAGGAAGAGGTCAGTGGACATGTGCAGCAGGTTGAAGGGGAAGGCCGTCCGCAGCGCGCCGAGATAGACGTGGAAGTAGATGTTAGGGTTCTCTTTATGTAACTTCTCCAGGTAGGTCGAGACACTCTGGTACAGGTCGCGGTAGGGCTCTGCCACGACGCTGATGATACCTTCCGGCCAGCCGTTAAGCGTCACAATTTCCTTGCTCTTGATCAGGAACTGCTCGGGGCGCTTTTCATCCACATCCATGTGGACGATCATGATAGGGGCGTCCCGCCTGAGCATCGAGCTGACCACCCGGACGGACAGCCTGGACCAGGTGTCACAGAAGAAGATCGTTAGTTCCTCGTCCACCTTCGGGTTGAAGACACGAGGTTTCTTCGTGAAAACGGGGATATCATACAGCCTCAGACGGGCAGCGGTTTCCTTGTAGTGACGATGGATGCGGAAGAACGTCCATACGAGTAATGGTATCAGGAGTACGATTACCCAGGCGCCCGAAGTGAACTTGGTGATGATGAACACGACGGCCACGATCGCAGTGATAATCGCCCCGACCCCGGAGACGACCAATTTCAGGATCCATTGAGGATCGTAGTAGATCTTCGTTTCCAGCCCCATCGCGTACTCACCCGGCTTGACGTGCCCGGCACGCCAGAAGCGGCGCGCCATCCCGGTCTGGCTGATGGTGAAGCCCAGGAACACCCCGATCGCGTAGAGCGGGATCAGGTTCGTGACCAGCGCGCCGGTCGCCACCACCAGGGTGATAGCCGCTGCTGAAAGTGTGAGAATACCACCGACAAACACCAGGCGGCGCCCGCGATAGGTGAGTTGGCGTGGCCGGAAGCCGTCATTACTGTGCAGCGCCGCAAGCTGAGGGAAATCCGCGAAGGGGGTGTTGGCTGCCATGAACAGCACGGCGAATGCGCCGATCATCGTGGCGACATAGGCTACATAGCCGATACCCTGGCTTCCGTAGACGGTGCGTGCCAATTGGCTGATGATAGTCTCGCTGTGCGAGGGGATGGCGTGTACGGCGTTTGCCAGCACGGTGATGCTCAGGAACAGCACGATCAGGATCGTGCTCATGGCGACGAGGGTGCTGGCGGCGTTCTTCGCCCGCGGCTGCCTGAAGAGCTGTGTATCGTTCGAGATCGCCTCAATCCCGGTAAGCGCAGTGCAGCCGGAAGAAAATGCTCTCAGCAGGAGTAGCATCGTGAGTGGCGCGAGGTTGTCGTGCTGGATGGCCTCGACGCCGCTGACCGCGCCCAGTGTGCCTGTCGCCAGCTTGATAAAGCCGAGCACCAGCGTGAGGCCGATCGTGAACAGGAAGAAGTACGTCGGAATCGAGAAGAGCCGGGCGCTTTCCTTGACGCCGCGCAGGTTGATATAGGTCATGAACAGAATGATCCCCACCGTGATCGGCACACGGAAGGGCAGCAGCACCGGGGCGACGCTGATGATGTTGGCGACGCCTGCGCTGATACTGACGGCGACGGTCAGGATGTAGTCGGTGAGCAGGGCGGCCCCCGTCACCTGCGCCAGTTCCTCACCGAGGTTCTCCTTGGCGACGCGGTAGCCACCGCCACCAGCGGGGTTGGAAAAGATCGTCTGGCGATACGAGATCGACACGATCGCGATCAGCAGGGCGATGGCGATGGCGATCGGGATTGATATGGCGTTCCCCTGGAAGGTCAGCAGCATGAACGAGCCCAGCGCAGCGGTATTGCGGATGATCAGAATCTCCTCTGTTGCGTAGGCCACCGATGACAGCGCGTCGCTGGCCAGCACGGCCAGCGCGATCGGGTTTGGTGCGGTCTGGTGGGATATTTCGGCGGTCTGCAGGCGTTTGCCGATAAACCAATCTGCGACCCGTTCCCGGGCGGTACGAAACAACATAGCCTCAGTCTCCACTTCCTCATGTACAGCCCGCTTCGGGGCCTGTACGACGTTCGTTGTGCCGGATGGCAGTATATAAGGCAGGTATCAGGATTGTGTGTGGCGTTTCTCCTGCCAGTATCAGGAAAGTGTCAGGATGCCCCTACTTGCTGCCTTCCGTGTGGATCAGCCGGATGCTGACAAATGGTGCTTCCAGGGTGGCATTCAGAGGGCGCTCAAGCGTAAACAACTGCCGCCGGGAAGCCTTCAGTCGGCGCTCCAGCTTCCACAACCGGAGCTGCCGCCAGAAGGGCAGCGCGGCCTCCGGGATATGGGCAAAGACTACATCTGCGTCGAGCTGCTCGGCGGCGTCAACCAGCGCGTCAAGTGTGCTGACGCACTGCATAGGATGGAGTTGAATATCGACCCCGTACTCTTCGGCAATCCGCCCGTACTCCTTGAGCCGCTGCCATTCCTCAGTCGGAATGGGCGTATCACCCAGCGGCGTGCCGAGATAACTCAGGTGCCGCACAGGCATCAGGCGGAGCAGATGGATGCGGGCCTCGGCATGGCGCCCGATTGCACAGGCCAGATGCAGGGCCTGTGTTGTCCATTCATGTTCTGACAGTTGTACGAGAATAGTGTCCATGCTGTGTGTCTTCCCTGAAGGCGCTCTGTTCGTGGTTGCGCCTCTTCTCTGACTGTACTCCCGACCCTGTCAGGATTGGGTCAAGGCCAATGCACCCGGTATCAGGGTTATGTCAGGATTAGCGGCTTGCTCAGGATGCGCCAAATCCGGGTGTGGCTACAATGAGGGTATGAGATTTACTGATGTGCCCGGAAAGGCGGGGGACGATGCGGCCCAGCGTGGAAGGCCTGGTGTTTCAGGTGATCATGGATACGGCGGGGTTCGAGGCGCTGTGCGCTGACTGGACGAGCCTGCTTGAAGAGAGCGGCTGCCGGGAGATGTTCCTGACATGGGAGTGGCAGTTCGCGTGGTGGAAGCACCATCAGGCGGGGAACGACCTGCGCATCATCACCGCTCGCCGTGATGGGCGTCTCGAGGCGGTTGCGCCCCTGATGATCATCACCAAGCCCAAGTACGGACGAGTCTTCCGCGAGGTCGTCATGCTGGGATACCCGGACATCGACGTGGCGGGCTTCCTGCTGCGTGAGCCGTACGTCGAGGTGCTCCGGGATATCTGCCGCTATCTGGTCAATCGCCGGGACTGGGACGTGCTGCAGATCATGGAAATTCCGGCGGAGGGCTTCGAGGGCCGCGAACTTGCCTCTGCCTTCCGCGCCGCGGGCTGTGGCACCTACATTATCGACGATGTGCATTACTACCTGCCGATCCTCACCGACTGGCAGGCGTACTACGATCAGCTCCCGCATCCTCTGACCGGGTATCTCCGGAAACAGTTGAAAGCCATCAGCAAGGTGGGAGAACTCTCTTATCGGGTGTTCTGCGGGCCGGACTTGCGCTGGGAGCACTTCGAGGCGATGTTCGCGCTCAACGCGAAGAGCCGCTATGCCTACCTGTATGCGACCGAAGAGGAGCGGGCCTTCGCCCGGGCCCTCTTCGACCTGACGCAGGGGCGTGACTGGGTCGAGATCGATCTGCTCTACCTCGGCGAGCAGCCGGTTGCCTTCAACCACGGCTTCAATATGGGCGGACGGCACGAGGGCTGGCGCATGGGCTTTGACGGCGACTACTACAAGTACGGGCCCGGCAAGCTGCTCTCGATGCACATGATCCGGAGCTATTTCGAGCGTGGCTTCCGTGAGCTGGACCTACTGCGCGGCGTAGAAAGCTACAAGAACGAGTGGCAGCCGCTGCCGCGGCGCTTCATCCATCTGCGCGCCGTGCCGCGGCTGAAGCTGCTGGCTGTGCTCGACTTCCTCACGCTGCCCCGGCTGCATGTCCTGTGGAATCAACTGATTGCGCGGTTACGTCCACCCCACTCCGAGGAGCCGCCTGCACAGGGCTGATACCCCCGCTGGGCCCGCCAATGGGCCCCCGGATGTGGCCTCCGGCTGATCCGGCTGATCCCTCCCGCGTGGCATACTGTGTTCAGATAACACGGTATGGTAATGGAGGGTTCAACGTTGAGAAGCACCGTACTGATTACCGGGGCAACCGGCGGGCTGGGCAAGGCGCTGGCAGCAGAATGTGCCGCGCGGGGCTGGGACCTCTTTCTGACGGATGTATCAGAGCAGGCGTTAGCGCCGCTGGTGGCTGGCCTTGAGCGGCAGTTTGGCGTCACAGTGCTCTACCGGGCAGCTAACCTGACCGACCCACAGGCACGTACTGAGCTGTGGCAGGCCATCGACCGGCTGGGGCTGCGCTTTCACTTCCTGTGCAACGTGGCCGGTATTGACTTCGAAGGCCCGTTCGTCGAGCGAACGCTCGATGACCTGCATACTATCTTACGCCTCAATATTGAATCGACGGTTGAGACGACGCGACATGCCCTGTCGCGCCGCGACCGGACGCGCCCGCTGCATATCCTCAATGTGGCCAGCCTTGCGGCCTTCTACCCGATGCCGCTCAAGGCGGTCTACGCCTCCTCGAAACGCTTCCTGCTCGACTGGTCGCTGGCTTTGAACCGTGAACTGCGCGAGGCCGATGCCACGGTGACGGCCCTGTGCCCCGCCGGGATGCCCTCCACGCCGCTGGTGATCAGCCTGATCGACGCACAGGGCCTGCCGGGGCGGCTGACGACGATGAACACGGGAGAGGTTGCCGCGCGGGCGATCGAGGATGCGCTGCGCGGGCGCGCGATCTGCATACCCGGGCTGATCAACCAGGTGCTGCGTGTGGCTGGCGGAATGGTTCCACCGCAGATCCTCGCCGCGCTGATCGAGCGGCGCTGGCGTCAGTCACAGAAACAGGCTGCGCCTGTGCTGGCAGCCCGGCAGCACAGCCCCGATCTTGCTCCCTCGACCCGCTGAATAAGACAAGTGGAGGACTATCATGGAGAACGTTACCGATTTGACAGGGAAGACCATTGTCGTCACCGGCGCGACCGCCGGGATCGGGCAGGCGGCGCTGACGGCTCTGGCAGCGCGCGGCGCGACTGTGATCGGGGTAGGGCGCTCGGAAGCCCGCTGCGAGGCGGCCCGGCGCGTACTGCTCTCGGCGTATCCGCAGGCACAGATCACGTACCTCGTTGCAGACCTGGCCTCACAGCGGCAGGTGCGCTTGCTGGCCACCGCCATCCGTGAGCGGCTCCATGCGGCGGGCGCGGATCACCTCGACGTGCTGGTCAACAACGCCGGGACGGTCTCAAGCTGGTACGTCGCCACCGAGGACGGCTACGAAATGCAGTTCGCGGTGAACCACCTCGCGGCGTTCCTGCTTACCGGTGAGCTCCTGCCCCTGCTGGGGCGGGCGGAGGCGGGGCGGGTGCTGACCGTCAGCTCGGGGTCGCACTTCCGGACGCGCATACACTGGCAGGACGTGATGTTCCGGCGTGGCTACGGCATCCTGAAAGCCTATACGCAGTCCAAGCTGGCGAATGTGCTCTTCTCGGCGGAGTTCAACCGCCGGATGGTGGGGCTGGCACGCATCCGGGCCTACGCGGTTGACCCCGGGCTGGTCAATACGCAGATCGGCCTGAAAGGGACAAGTGGGCTCGAACACTGGTTCTGGGGACGGCGGGCCGCGGGCGGCGTCAGCCCGGAGCAGGCCGCGCAGACTATCATCCATCTCGCCAGTGCTCCGACGCTGGAAGACCCGGACGCGGTCTACTGGAATGCCTGCCGCCCATGCCGCCCCAGCCGCATCGCACAGCGCCCGGCTGAGGCCGCCCGGCTGTGGGCGCTCTCGGAGCGGTTGTGCGGGATCATCATGCCGGAGGGGCAACTGGCGTGAATGGCCCTATAATGGTGTGTGACAAGGAGGACTGTTCACATGCCTGAGAAGATCATTATCGATACCGACCCCGGTGTGGATGACATCATGGCGATGTTCTTCGCCCTGCAATCCCCGGAGTTGGAAGTGCTGGGGCTCACTACGGTGTTCGGCGGTGGCCTCAAAGCCGATACCGCACTGAACGCGATCCGCGTAGTGGAGACGGCGGGCCGCCCGGATATCCCGGTCGTGGCCGGGGCGGATCGCCCGCTGCTGCTGCCGCGCCGCCGTGAGATGGGCTGGCCGGGCCACGGCGAGGATCGCCTTGGCAACATGGGCGATCACCTGCCGCAGCCGAAGGGTAGGCCGATTGCGAAGCGGGCCGCCGAATTCATCATCGAGATGGTGATGGCGCACCCCGGTGAGGTGACGCTGGTGCCGATCGGCCCGTTTACCAACATCGCGCTGGCCCTGCGCCTGGAGCCGCGCCTCGTGCAGAACGTGAAGCAGGTGGTGGTGATGGGCGGTTCCGCTTACCGGGGCGGCAACGCCAGCGCGGTGGCGGAGGCCAACATCTTTAACGATCCACACGCGGCGAAGATCGTGTTCGAGGCGGGCTGGCCGATGGTGATGGCCGGGCTGGACGTGACCTGGGACTACTTCGCGCTACCCGCGCTCTTTGAAGAGATCGCGGCGCTGAAGACCCCGGTCAGCGACTTCATCAGTGCGATCTACCCGTGCTACCGCGACGCGCAGGCGCTCCCCGGCGGCGCGATCGGCATCCCTGACCTGCATGCAGTGGCCTACGTGGTCGATCCGGGTTTGTACCGCGTCCGCCGGATGCCGGTGATCGTCGAGGCTGAAGGCCCGCTGCGCGGCATCACCGCCGTCGATCAGCGTCCCTTCGGCCCGGAGACCCCGGCGGTCGATGTGATCCTGGGTGTGGACGGCCCACGCATCGAGGCGCTGTTCAAGGAGCGGATCGGGAAGTACCGGTAGATACGTCAGTTGTTCAACGTAATGTAAGACTCATGCCCCTGTATGAAATCGTACTCGATAGATCGCGCGGAGGCATGAGTCTCTTGCTCTAATACGCTTTGCGGGTTATGCAGGTTCCTTCTTGGATGTCATGCAGAAAGCGCGAGGTCTGGCCCTTGGAGTGATATATGTAGAGCCGGTCTGCGGCGCGTGTCATTCCGACATAAAGAAGTTTGCGGTCCTGATCTAACTGTTCTTCATCGGGATTGTTAAAGGGAATGACGCCTTCATTGACACCCAGGAGCATGACAGCAGGGAACTCGAGCCCTTTCGCAGAATGCATAGTAATCAGTTTGACGTAGTTTTCGAGAACTTCGAATTCATCTGACCGGAAATGGCGACAAGGGACATCGCGTTCTGCCAGTATGGATTCGACCTCTTGGAGATGTTTGTCGGTACGTGCAAGAACAGCAAAGTCACCAGGCCGATAGAGGCCGCCCTGACATAACCGAACTATCTCAGAGGTTAGAGTGACTAATTCGTCATATGGGGAATCGCACACTGTCAGGACAGGCTTCATCAGACCTGTGCGATTCGTACTGGTGGGTGGAACGTATTCACTGGCCTCCTTCAGGGACTCGCAGGCTTCGATGACGCCACGAGCAGCATCGAGTATCTCTCTCGAATTACGAAAGTTCTTGG
>JADZAD010000182.1 GCA_020852775.1 Anaerolineae bacterium | reverse complement strand
TGATGGCTGGTGAATTATTGCATCTTTCGCCGCGCCTTCTGATAATACTGCCTGCCATGGAGACAGCAATCCTTTCATCGCCCATCACACCCCCGGCCGTATTGAACCTCGCGCCACTGGTGATCGGTGACATCGTTATCGACCCGCCGCTGGCGCTCGCGCCGATGGCCGGGCATACGAATGCCGCTTTCCGGCGCCTGTGCCGCGAGGCTGGTGGCTGCGGGCTGGTGTGTACTGAGCTGATCAGCAGCCAGGCGATGCACTACGCGAAGGGTAGCCGCAAATCCGAGCGCTTCGACTGGGGGACGGACGAGCACCCGTTAGCGGTGCAGCTCTTCGGCAGTGACCCGGCGCAGATGGCGGACGCTGCCCGGCTGGTTGCCGACCACGGCGCGACGCTGATCGACATCAACATGGGCTGCTGGGTGCCGAAGGTCGCGAAGAAGGGCGGAGGGGCGGGGCTGCTGCGTGACCTGTGCACCGCGCAGGCGGTGGTCGAAGCGATCGTGCGTGCGGTTGCGATCCCGGTGACGGTCAAGGTGCGCAGCGGCTGGACGGCGGACGACCTGACGGCGATCCCGTTCGCCCGCGCAGCGGAGCAGGCCGGGGTATGCGCGATCACCATCCATGCCCGCACGGCCCAGCAGGGCTTCAGCGGACAGGCCGACTGGGGTGTGATCCGACAGGTGAAAGAGCTGGTGTCGATCCCCGTGGTCGGCAACGGTGACGTACAGACGGCAGCGGATGCCGCCCGGATGCTTGACGAAACCGGCTGTGACGGGGTTATGATCGGGCGGGCAGCACTGGGCAACCCGTGGGTCTTCAGCCAGATCGTGCACGAACTGGCGACCGGCGAAGCCCTTCCGCGCCCCGGTCGCGCCGAACGCGCCCGGATGGCGCTGCGCCATGCCCGGTTGGCCGTGGAAACCGGCTGGCAGGGCGAACACATGGCGGTGCTTGAGCTGCGTGGGCAGTTGGCCGTCTACCGGCTGGACGCCACCGGCGAAGGCACGATCCGTAACCGGCTTGTACGGGCAGGCAGCCTGGCGGAAGTTGAATCCATCCTGCTGCCGCTGTGTGGTGATGAGCCAGTTACAGCCGGCGACGGTTGAAATGCTGAGGAAGTGAAGCGACATGGCAGTCATCAACGCGCAGAACATCTCACGCGCATACGGGCCGGAGGACATCTTTGAGGGTGTCTCGGTCAGCATCCCGCATGGGGCGCGCATCGGCCTGGTTGGCCCCAACGGCGCGGGCAAGACCAGCCTGCTGCGTATCCTGATCGGGCTGGAAGCCCCGGATACCGGCACGGTGACGATGGCGAAGAGCACCCGCCTTGGCTTCCTGCCTCAGCGCACCGAGGAAGGCTTCGGCGCAGGCCGTACCCTGTGGGAGCAGATGCTCTCGGTCTTCAGCGACCTGCTCGCACAGGAAACCAGGCTGCATGACCTCGCTGATGCGATCGCTGCATACCCGGATGATGCTGGCCTGCTGGAGCAGTACGGCAGCGCGCAGGCCCGCTTCGAGCGGGAGGGCGGCTATACCTACGCCAACCGCATCGAGCAGGTGCTGACCGGGCTGGGCTTCGAGCCCGGTGACTACCAGCGCCCCGTCACTCAACTCTCCGGTGGGCAGCGCACCCGCGCCCTGCTGGCCCACCTGCTGCTCGAAGCCCCCGACCTGCTGCTGCTCGACGAGCCAACCAACCACCTCGACATTCAGGCGATCGAATGGCTGGAGAACTGGCTCAGGGATTACCCGGGGGCGCTGCTGATCGTCTCACACGATCGCTACTTTCTTGACCGGGTGGTGACGCACATCTGGGAGCTGATCTTCGGCCAGCTTGAGGAATACCGGGGCAACTTCAGCCACTACGCACAGCAGCGCGAAGAGCGCCATACCGCCCTGCTGCGTGCCTACGAGCGCCAGCAGGAGTTCATCGCGAAGGAAGAGGATTACATCCGGCGTAATATCGCCGGGCAGAACACCCGCCAGGCGCAGGGGCGGCGTAAACGCCTCGAACGCTTCCTGAAGGATGAGGCAATCCTCGCGCCGCGCCACCACGCCCGTATGCACCTTGCCCTGGGTTCTGTCGAGCGCTCCGGCGACGAAGTGATCCGCACTCGTGACCTGGTGATCGGCTATCACGATGACCGGGTGCCGCTCTTCACCGTACCTGACATCACCCTCTACCGTGGCGAACGGGCCGCGCTGATCGGCCCAAATGGGGCCGGCAAGACGACCTTCATGAAAACCCTGCTCGGCCAGCTTGCCCCGCTCGGCGGTACGGCGAAGCTCGGTTCGGCAGTGGAGATCGGCTACTTCGCGCAGGCGCACGAAGGGCTGCACGACACAAAGACCGTGCTCGATGAGATCATGGAGGGCACGCAGCTTCTGCCCGCCGAAGCGCGGGATTACCTCGGCAAGTACCTGTTCAGCGGAGACGACGTCTACAAGCCGATCTCAACCCTCAGCGGCGGGGAACGGGGCCGTGTGGCGCTCGCCCGGCTGGCGCTCAGTGGGGCGAATCTGCTGCTGCTCGACGAGCCGACCAATCACCTCGATATCGCCTCACAGGAAGTGCTCGAAACCGTCCTCGCAGAGTTCACCGGGACGATCATCCTGATTACGCATGACCGCTACCTCGTGCGGAACCTTGCCACGCAGATCTGGGATCTGCACCCGGCACGCGGAGAGAAGAACGGGAAGAATGAGATGATTGTGTTCGCCGGGCCGTATGAGGAGTACCTCTCCTCACGGGATGGGCGTACCGCCCCCCCACCACCCCCGGCGAAGAAGCCCCAGCCCGCCAGGGCAACGACAGCGCCATCGGGCACCCTCAGAGTGCCGATGAGCAAGTTCGAGCGTGGCAAGCGGCTGGCGCAGGTCGAGGAGCAGATCGCCCGGCTGGAGGTAGAGATCGTCAATCTGAGCGGGGCTCTTGAGGAGGCCAGTGCCGCCGGGCAGGTCGAGCGCGTCACGGAGCTCGGCGCCGCCTACACCCGCACCGAAGCCGATCTTGAGGCGCTGATGCTCCAGTGGGAGGAGCTGCTCGTCAGCGACTAGCACGGCTCTGATACACCTCTGATGAAGTTCTGTGATTCTTCTGATGTTCCTCTGGCGGAGTTCTTACAGTCGGCCTGTATCCTCTGAACCATACTGAAACGGATACAACAACTATAGAGGAACAGAGGAGTATTCATCATGACACTGGTTCGCTGGTCACCCGCTTATCGTCATCTACATCGCGTCGCCCGTGAAATGGCCGATTACCAGGCCGAGGCCGGCGGTACCCGCAGCGCTCGCCTGCCTGTCGATGTGTACAGCACGGAGAGCGAGATCGTCGTTTCCGCGATGATGCCCGGCGTCAGCCCCGAGGATGTCGAGATCACCTTCGAGGGCGACATCCTGACCATCCGCGGCACCGTCGCCACCCGTGACGAAGACGAGTCGCCCAACTTCATCATCCGCGAGCAGTTCACCGGCACCTTCAGCCGCACCCTGCGCCTCGGTGTTCCGGTAGAGAGCGAGAAGATCGACGCCTCGATGGAAAACGGCATCCTGACGGTGCGTGTCCCGAAGGCCGAGGAAGCCCGCGCGCGCGTCATCAAGGTCAACGCCCGCTAGTTCTTGCACGACAGCTACCTGCAACAGCCTGTGAGCACCCCTCACAGGCTGTTTTCATGCTGCCGGGCGGCAGGCAGCCGCGTTTGGTCGCATCCGGGGCGCATGTTAAAATCGCGCGGATGAAACAGGACGATCCGCCCCATGCCCTATCCGCTGCCCAGGTCGGCTGGCAGGCCAGCCCCTCGCAGAAAAAGTTCGAGTACCTGCGGCGCTATGCAACCGGCCGGACGGCGCTCGACATCGGCTGCGGACGCGGATGGTACGCCTCCGCGCTGGCCGATGCCGGGTTCCGGGTCTCGGCCATCGACCAGTACAATCAGGTCGCGGATCCGCGCATCACCTGTCATGAACAGGTGATCAGCGCACCGCTGCCCTTCGCTGACCGCGCCTTCGATACCGTGCTGATGTTCGACATCCTGGAGCACCTCGACGACGAGGCCGGAATCATGACGGAAGTCGCGCGGGTGTGCGCCCGGCGGCTGATTCTCTCCGTGCCGCACGCCGATGCCGGGCCGCTGCCACGCTACGGCCTGACGTATCTGCACTACATCGATGAGACGCACGTGCGCGAATACACCATTGAGCGCCTGCGGGACGTCATGCAGGCAAACGGCTTCACCACGCTGCACATCGGGCTGGAAGGCCAGCCGACCATCCCGCTTGCCTTCTCCGAGTTCGTGCGGGGCGGTGAGGGCGTCCGGCAGGCGATGCGCTACCTGATCACCGGACTCTACAAGATTGGCCTCGTCCATAACCCCGCCGTCGCGGGGGACATCTTCTTTGTCGGCGAACGCAAGGGATAGCTGAATATGCCATCAATCCTGATTACCGGCGGGGCAGGCTTCATTGGCAGCCACACCGCTCACCGCTACCTGGGCAAGGGCTGGAAGGTTCATGTCTATGACAACATGAGCCGGGTCGGCGCCCCGGCGGCGCTTGAATGGCTCTCCCGCCACCTGCAGAGCGCCCATCTCAGCGTGACACAGGCCGACGTGCGTGACTATGACACCCTAGCGCCACTGGTGGCGCAGGCCGACGTAGTGCTGCATGCTGCCGGGCAGACCGCAGTGACGAAATCCGTCGCCAACCCGCGTGACGACTTCCTGTCGAATGCGCTCGGCACCTTGAACGTGCTCGAAGCAGCCCGCGCCTCACAGACGGCGACGCACAACCCGGTCATCCTCTATACCTCGACCAACAAGATTTACGGGGGAATGGAGGAGGTCGGGATCACGCTCAGGGATGATCACTACGCCTACACGCATTTCCCCGGCGGTATGTCCGAAGCTCAGCCGCTGGACTTCCATTCGCCCTACGGCTGCTCGAAGGGCACGGGCGACCAGTACATGCGTGACTATGCCCGCATCTACGGCCTGCGGACGGTGGTACTGCGCCAGTCGTGTATTTATGGTGTGTGGCAGTTCGGCACGGAGGATCAGGGCTGGCTGGCGCACTTTACGATCTCCGCGCTGCTGGATAAGCCGCTCAACATCTACGGAGACGGCAAACAGGTGCGCGACGTGCTCTACATCGATGATCTGGTCAACGCCTATGACCTGCTCATCGAGCACGCAGACATCGCCGCCGGGCAAATCTTCAATATCGGCGGTGGGCCGCAGAACGCGGTTTCGCTGCTCGACCTGATCCATATCCTCGAGGAGCTGCGTGGCAAGCCCATCCCGCTGGTCTATGACGACTGGCGTCCCGGCGATCAGCGTGTCTACGTCAGCGATACCACGAAGCTCCGGCAGACGGTCGGCTGGGAGCCTGCTGTCGGAGTGGCGGATGGTGTCGGGCGGCTGTACCACTGGGCGCGGGAGAACCGCGACCTGCTGCTGGCCGTGCGCGGGCAGGCTTTCGCCTGAGGGCCGATGCCACGTTCAGCCATCCTGACGATTGAAGCGGCCAGCCCGGGCGGCGTCCCAGCCCTGGTCGAGACGCTCTACGCGCTGCTGCATGGTCAGGGCGAAGACCCGACCGTGTACCGCGCAGCGTTCGCCGCCGGGCCGCTCACGCCGCTCCAGCGGGCTGCATGGTGGCTGCGCCATCTGAAACCACGCCTTACGGAAGACCGTGGCCTGCGGACAATTCTTGTGCCCGCGCCGCCGTTCCCGCTCTGGCTGTTCTACGCGGTGCCACACTTCCTGCTTGGCCCGCTGCTGGGCGAGTACCCGCGGGCGCTGGTCGCTTCCGGGAGCGCGCACGTCGCGCTGCCGCTGGCGCTGCGCGGCATTCCGTATGCGGCCTGGGTCGCCACTCTCTACGAAGACGAACTGCGCGCCAAGGAAGCCTCCGGTGATGCCTGGGCATCGGCGGTGCTGCGCTCGCCGATGTGGCCCTTGCTGGCCTGGCAGGAGAAGCTCTGCCTCCGCCGCGCCGGGCGGATCATGGCCCTGAGCTACCACACCGCCGAGCGGATCAAGGCACTTGTCCCGGAGGCAGCGGAGCACATCAGTGTGGTGCTTTACCCGGTTGACAGTACCCGCTTCCACCCGCCCACCGGCCCCCGCGAGGCCGGGACGCCGCACGGGCGCTACATCCTATTCGCCGCCCGTATCAACGACCCGCGCAAGAACACCGCCATACTGCTCGAAGCCTTCCGGCGCGTCCATGAAACCCACCCCGACCTGAAGCTGGTGCTGTGCGGCGAAGAGCCGGACGCGGCACTACGAGCGGTGATCAGCGAGCATGGCCTGGCTGATGCGGTCATCTGCCGGGGTGCGGTTTCCACCGACGAACTGCTCAACCTGTACCAGCATGCCCAACTCTTCGCCCTGCCGTCGCTGCAGGAGGGGCTGGGGATCGTCGTACTGGAGGCGCTGGCCTGCGGTACACCGGTGGTCGCCTTCGAGAGCGGTGGGCCTTCCGGGATCGTGATCGACGGCGAGACAGGCCGCCTGCTTCCTGACCCGCGGAACAGCGCGGCTTACGCACAGGCCATACTCGGCCTGCTAGACGATCCGCAGGCATTAGAGGCGATGCGCGCACGCTGCGTAGGACATGCCCGCCGGACGTATGACCGCCCGGTGATCACCGGGCGCATCCGGGCAGCCTATGATGAGCTGCTTAATGATACGCCTGACCTGCCGCTGAGAGCGTGGCTCGCCGCAGGGTGGGCCGTGCTGGTCGCCGCGGCCTACGGGCTCAATCTGTTCCAGCGCCACTGGCCAGCCATTCAGAGCCAGATCATCGGCCCGCTGCTGGGCTCCCTGCGATGATCGATCTGCTTATCGACCTGCTGCTGGCTGCGGCGGCCCTGCTGGCGATCTACGGCGTGGGCCGCTCATTGAGTGTGCTCCTGCCACCGGAACCGCAGCCGCGTTCGGTGCGGCTGGCGCTGTCGCTGGGGCTCGGGCTGGGGCTAATCGCCACGGTGCTTTTCCTCGCCGGGCTGCTGGGGCTGCTGGCCCCATTGGCCGGGTACGTGCTGCTTGCCATTGGCCTTGCGCTGGCCGCCCGGCAGCGCCGGACGCTGCTCGAAGACCTGCGCGCCCTGTGGGAGGTCATCCGGGTGGTGGCGGGTGGCTCGTGGCTGCTGCGCGCCACCGGGCTGTTTGTGCTGGCTTTTGTGCTGCTCAACCTGATCGGCGATCTCGCCCCGCCGCTCGAAGGCGACACCGTCCACCAGTACCTGCTGACGCCGCGCTACTGGATCGAGGCCGGCCGTTACGTCCAGCCGGCCCACATCTGGGCGGCGACCCTGCCCGGCAACATGATGATGATGTCCGCCTGGACGCTGCTGCTGCGGCCCAGTTTCAGCCTCGCGACGCTCGTCACCGGCTTGGGAATGAGCCTGTTCTTCGCGCTGGGCGTGTACGCGCTGGCTCGCACGGTTATGCCACGCTCGGGGGCATTCCTGGCGGTGGCGCTGATCTACACCATGCCGGATGCCAGCTACCTCGCACAATCAGCCAAGGTCGATATGGGCTGGGCGTTCTTCGAGGCGCTGACGCTGCTGGCGTTCTTCCGCTGGCTGGATGCGCCGCGTGATGGGCGATCCGCCACGCGTGGCCTGCCCTGGCTGGCGCTTACCGGCGTTTATCTCGGACTGGCGGCAGGCTCGAAGAACCAGACGTTCATCAGCGTGGCGCTGCTGGGCGGCTGGCTGCTGCTCCGGCTAATCGCCCGGCGCGACTGGCGTGGTGGGCTGCGTGCGCTGCTGCAATTTGGCGGGGCGCTGGCTCTGGCAGCGCTGCCTTATTACCTGTACAACGCGATCGCCCATCGGAACCCGTTCTACCCGGTCTTCGCCGACTTGTTCGCCCGCTTCGGTGGGACGCCTTCACCGCGCAGCGAACTGGGTACGGAGATCTTCTACGCCTTCACCCCCGGCGGCTATCTCGCCAACCTGTGGGGCATGGCTGTGGGGCATAACCCGGCACTGGGCTTCTACCTCGGCTTCATCCCCGGCCCGGTCTTCCTCGTCCTGATCGTGGCGGGGCTGCTGCTCGGCCTGTACCGCGGCCAGCGTTCGGTCTGGCGGATGCTGGGCTACGCCTTTGTCTTCTCGCTGCTGTGGTTCGTCGTCAAGCAGGCGGCGCGGCACTTCCTGCCGGGGCTGGTGCTGCTGGCGGTCGCCGCCGGGTACGTGCTGTGGCAGATCGACCAGCGAAAGCAGGTCGCACTGCGGATCGTCGCGCTGGCAGCGGTGGCCGGGATCGCATTGAACCTGGTGAGCTGGCTGGGCGTGTTCTACTGGAGCGGCGTGTACCGTGTGGCGTTTGGCCTTGAAACGCGGGCGGCGTACATCGAGCGTGTGCATGACCGGGTGCTCAGCTCCGGCTTTCCGGATTCGCAGATGCTTGCCACCCTGAACGAGCAGGTCGGGCCCGGCCAGCGAGTCGTGACTCAGCATGCGACCAGCGCGCTGTACATCACCCCCGACCTCATTCCACTCAACTGGGGCGACCGTACCGACCTGACTTCGGTGCACGATCCGCAGGCCCTGCGCCGCCTGTTCAAGTCAATGGACATCGGGTACATTCTGGTCTACACGGATCTTGCGTCACCTGATCTGCTGGTGAACCAACCGGACTTTCTCACGACTTATGCAGACCTGATCGCCGAGAGCCCGCGTGCCCGGCTGTACCGGCTGCGACAGACGGAGCAGTAAACCTGTATGTGTGGAATCTGGGGCGCGGTCAACCTCGCGGATGAACACCTGGCGGAACTGGCTGCACAGGCCATGCGCCACCGGGGGCCGGACGATTACGGCATCTACGTCAACCGCGAGCCGGTTCCCGTCTCGCTGGTGAATGCGCGCCTTTCGATTATCGATCTCTCCGAGGCCGCCCATCAGCCGCTGGTCAACGAGGACGGGCGTTACTGGATCGTCTATAACGGTGAGGTGTTCAACTTTCAGCCGCTGCGGCAGGTACTGGAGGAAGCCGGTCACCGCTTCCGGTCGCACTCGGATACCGAAGTGATCCTGCATGCGTATGAGCAGTGGGGCGAATCCTGCGTGGATTACCTGCGCGGGATGTTCGCCTTCGCCATCTGGGACACCCGCGAGGGCAAGCTCTTCGCGGCGCGTGACCGGCTGGGAATCAAGCCGCTGTATTATCACCTTGAGCGGAAGAACGGCCAGACACGCCTGCTTTTTGGTTCGGAACTCAAGACGCTGCTTTCCTCCGGCCTGATCGAGCCACGGATCAACCTCGCCGCGCTGCACCATTACCTGTCGTTCTACGCCGTCCCCGCCCCCTACACCATCCTCGAGGGGGTGCAGGCCCTGCCCGCGGGCCATCACATGACGTTCCACGAGGGCCGGCTGACGGTCACCCGCTACTGGGACGTGCCTGTCGGCGAACCACTCACCGGGAGTGAAGACGAGATCATCCAGCGGCTGCGCGCCCTGCTGGAAGAGTCAATCCGGCTGCGGATGATTGCTGACGTCCCGGTTGGGGCGTTCCTCTCCGGCGGCATCGACTCCGCGGCGGTGGTGGCGCTGATGACGCGCATCAGCGGTGAGCGCCTGCGGACGTTCTCCGTGGGGTTCGACCACCACGGCGCGGACATCGACGAGCGCTCCGCAGCGCGCCTGATGGCCGAGCATTACGGCACGGAGCACACGGAAGTAATCGTCACCGGGCATGACGTGCGTGCCGGGATCGAGCAGATGATCCTCGCGCTCGACCAGCCAAGTGGCGATGGGCTGAACACGTACCTCGTGGCACAGGCCGCCGGGCAGGCCGTCAAGGTCGCGCTTTCCGGGCTGGGCGGTGACGAGCTTTTCGCGGGGTACCCACAGTTTAGCGTGTTCCGGCAGGCGGATAGTGTCCGCAGGGCCTGGCAGACGCTGCCGGGCGGCCTGCGCCGGGCCGTGTGGAGCACACGGCGCTTCAACCCACTGGCGGCGCGGGCGATGCCCTGGCTGGAAGGCGGCGTACTCGACCGCTATGAGCGGGTGCGCTTCCTGTACAGCGAGCAGGAGAAGCTCCGGCTGTATACGCCGGGTACGGTCGCCGGCCTCGCCGCACCCGAACCTTCTCACCAGTATCTTGAGCGATTCATTCATCCCGCGGAGTCAGACTCGCTGGTTCAGTTGATGCGGCTGGAGTTGAAGCACTACATGCCGCACACCCTGCTGCGCGACACAGACGCGATGAGCATGGCACATTCACTGGAAGTGCGCGTCCCGCTGATCGATCACAAGCTGGTCGAGATGGCGGCCCGCATCCCGCCTGGCATGAAGCTGCGCGGTAAACAGACGAAATGGGTGTTCATCGAAGCGGTCCGGGACTTGCTGCCACCGGAGGTGCTGGCCCGCCCGAAGCGCGGCTTCGAGATGCCGGTAGCACGCTGGATGCGTAACGACCTGCGCGATGTGCTGGAGGACACCTTCTCCCGCGACTCGCTGCGACGCCGCGGGGTCTTCCAGCCCGAAGCCGCCCGCGCCATCTACCAGTGCTTCCTTGGCGGCGAAGGGCCGTACCTGCGGCCGTGGTCACTGGCGGTGTTCGAGCTGTGGTGCCGCCAGTTCATCGACGCCGCCCCCCGCCGCCTGCGCCTATGAAGATCCTGATCCCCGGTTACGATACCCCCGGCGCGCTGGAACGTTACTGCGCGGCGGCCCTGCAGAGTGCCGGGCACAGCGTCAGCTTCTGCGATCTGCGGGAGGAGCTTTACCGCTACAGCCGCCTGGGCAACCTGCCGGTGCTCGCGGAAGCGGAGATTAGCCTGCTGCGGCGGCGCTACAACCGCACTCTGCTCAACCGGGTGCGCGTTCTGCGCCCCGACCTGCTGCTGGTCTTCAAGGGCTCGGACATCAGCGCCATCACATTGCAGGCGATCCGGCGCCTGCCAGGCGCGCCGGCACTGGTGAACTGGAACCCCGACAGCCCGTTTGACTACGCCACTGCGAATACCAACCGGGAGACCATCCGTGCGATCCCGCTTTACGACATCTACTTCATCTGGGATCATGATCTGTTTCACCCCCTGCAGGAGGCCGGGGCGCGACAGGTTGCTTACCTTCCGTTCGGCTACGATCCGGTGTACCATCGCCCGGTAGACCTCAGCCCGGCGCAGCGTGACGAACTGGCGAGTGACGTGTGCTTCGTGGGTGGTTATACCCCCGAACGGGCGGCGCTGCTCGAACGCCTCGCCCATCACCGGGTACGGCTGTGGGGCCCGAACTGGGAGCGCCTCGCGCCAGGGAGCCCCCTGCAGGGCTGCCTCATG
>JADZAD010000181.1 GCA_020852775.1 Anaerolineae bacterium | reverse complement strand
GGTGAGAAGGCGAGACGCCCGGTACCACTGGAATGGCCCTCAAGCTGCCTGACCTCTTCTCCGCTGTTGGCGTTCCACACGCGCACAGTGCCGTCGATGCTGATCGTAGCGAGTGTCTCTCCGTCCGGGGAGTAGGCCACATCGAACACCGCGCCCGTATGCCCACGCAGTGTGGTGTCTGGGTTTCCTCCGCTGCTCCAGGTGCGGGCTGTACCGTCATTCCCCGACGTGGCAAAGCCTCTGCCTTCCGGGTTGAAGTCCACACCGAGGACACCACTGCCGAGCGCTCCGGCGTTGCTGCCGGGGTCGGCAAGGAACAGTACCTTGCCGCCTGTGTCGAGATAGGCCTTGACCGCTTCCACCTCTGCGGCGGAGAACTGGGTCACCGGCCCGGCGATGATCAGCAATTCGGCGTTCTCCGGCACAGTGAGGCCGGTAGTTGCGAGGTTAAGCGGTTCAAGCTGGAAAACGCCGCGGGTCAGGATGTCCTTGGCGGAGGAGAAGCCCTCAGGCGTGAAGCCGTCGAAATCCCGTTCGCCATGTCCGGTCAGATAGAAGACCTGCCGTGCATCGCCGATAAATACCTGGACGAGGGCGCTGGTCATGTTGCGTTCGTCCGGATAGATAGCCTGTGCGTTACGGTCGCCCTGCACGAACACAATTGTGCCGGTGCGGGTGACGCCGTACTGCTGCGCCTCGGTCGGGTTACGATCCGGGTCAACAAAACGGTAAGTCAGCCGCCCGTTGCTGGCACGGGCGTAGTTGCCCAACCAGAGTTCCGCTTCCTCCCGCCCGGAGGCGTCCTGCGTGGAGTAGAAGGCGATCGCTTCGACATCCGCGTTCATCTCACCGAGGAAGTCAAGCGTCTCCTGCGTCAGGCGGTATTCCTTATTCTCCGTCACATCGATCGGGGCAAGGTCGGCGGTGCGAACGATGATGAACATCGCCACCACGAACGCGATGAAAAAGATGCTCAGGAGCCAGGTGGTTACGGTGTACTGGCCGGTACGCCCGGTGATCAACTGCCCGGCTGCGTCCGGGTCGATCAGGACGAAGCCAGCGATGCCCAGGATACCGGTTGCGAGCGACACGAGCGTTACGGTCGTCCACTTGTTGCCCGGCGTGACGACCATCGCAACAGCAAAGACAATCAGGGCAACGAGACCGATGCCCAGGATGATGAATCGCAGAGTATCACGCTTTAGCTGGATCACGCGCGCCATCTCCTCGTGCCAAGGACCTGCGAAGCCAGAAACAGCGAGATCAGGATAGTGGCGATGAAGTAGGCCACATCAACCGGGTCGATGAGGCCACGCTGGATCATATTCTCGTAGTGGACGCGCAGGGTCAGATCGGAAAGAACATTGCGGGCGGTCGTGTTGGTGACCAGCCCTGAAACAGTATCGGCGAGATAGAGGAACAGCATCAGGCCGACGCCGATGAAGAAGGCCGCAAGCTGGTATTCCGTCAGTGAAGAGGCGAACACACCAATGGCCAGCATCGCGCCCGAAGCCAGCCACAGGCCGAGATAGCCGGTTAGAATCTGGCCCGATTCCGGGTCAGCCCGCCAGAACAGGATTGCCGGGTAAATCAGTGTAGGCAGCATGAAGACGGTCAGTACCGCCCATACGGCCAGCCACTTCCCGACGACGATCTCCCAGTCCCGCACGGGGGCGGTGAAGAGCAGTTCGTGGGTGCCCTGTCGCAGTTCTTCTGAGATCAGGCGCATGGTGAGCGCAGGGGCGAAGAAGAGCAGCAGGAAGACCATCACGACCAGCGTATTGATCATGCTGGGCTCGGCAAAGCCCTGGTTGAAGTAGTTAAGGTCAAACACGAAGAACCCACCTGCGATGACCAGCCACACGGCTCCGATCAGGTACACCAGCGGTGAGCCAAAGAAGAGCACGAATTCCTGTTTGGTAATCGTCCAGATGGAGTGAAACGTGCGAGAAATCTCCTGCATGGTTAGTTCTCCTCTTCGCCGGGCGCCTTCTCAGGCTCGGCGGTGAGCTGCATAAAGACCTCTTCCAGAGAGACGCCGGACGACCGTAGTTCGAGCAGTTCCCAGCGCTTGTTGACGACCGCGGCGGCGACGCCGGGGCGGGCATCCTTATCTGCTGCTGAGACCACTTCGACACCACCCTGGATGGGATAGGCCTCACGGACATGAGGGGTGGCACGGATGAGCTTGAGCACGTCATCCGGGTGCGCCCCGCCTACCCGTACCACGAAGCGTGTCTCTGCCTGGATGCGCCGGGCGAGAGTATCCGTCTCGTCCTCGGCGATGATGCGCCCGTTGTCGATCACGAGGATGCGCGTCGCCAGCTTCTCCAGTTCAGCAAGGTCGTGGCTGCTCAGGAAGACGGTGCGGTTCTGGCCGACCGCTTTGATCAGTGCGCGCATTTCCTGGCGCTGATCCGGGTCGAGGCCGACGGTGGGCTCGTCCATAATCAGCACTTTCGGGCTGTGTACCAGCGCCTGGGCCAGCCCGACGCGCTGGCGCATCCCGCGGGAGAGGCTGGAGATCAGGCTGTTGCGGCGATCATACAGGTTGACCATCTCCAGCGTCTCACCGACCTGCTTTTTGCGCTCGAGGCGGGGCATGCCGCGCAGGTTTGCCATGTACTCAACATACTGCCACACGCTCATCTCGCGGTACAGCGGTACCGTCTCCGGCAGATAGCCGATACGGCGGCGTACTTCCAGCGAATCCTCGAAGACGTCGTATCCGGCGATGATCGCCTTGCCTTCCGAGGGGGGCATGTAGCCTGTCAGAACGCGGATCGTTGTCGTTTTGCCCGATCCATTACGGCCTACAAACCCTACGATCTCACCTTCGTCCGCAAAGAACGACAGGCGGTCGATCGCTTTGTAGTCTCCGTAATACTTGGTAAGACCTTCGACCTGTATCATTCTCCTGGCCTCCCATTGGCTGCAGCCGGTCGATCCCTGCCGCAGCCGGATGATCAAATACCAGCACACAAAATAAAAAGCGCGGCGCTCAGGCCTGTTCGTACTGAGCCCGAACACAGATGCGCTTCTGTCGTCAGCGGCTTATCGCCAGCGGCAACACCGCATCCGTGATATTACAAACGGCCCTATACCTTGTCAAGAAGTCCACTCCTTGTGGGGGAAGCAGATAGCAGCCTACTTCAGCTCTCCCCAGCTAGCCCCGCTGTGCACGTCTACCCGCAGGGGGACATCCAGCGGATAAGCGCTTTCCATCGTCTGCTTCACCAGGCCTGCGACCTCGTCCACTTCGGCGTCCGGGGCTTCAAGCAGCAGCTCGTCATGTACCTGCAGCAGGATACGCGCCTGCAGGCCGCGCGCGATCAGAGCGCGATACAGATTGTTCATGGCGATCTTCATGATGTCCGCCGCAGTACCCTGGATCGGCATGTTGATCGCCGCCCGTTCCGCGTCACGCCGCTCACGTTCAGTCTGGCGAGAGGCACTGTCCAACTGCGGGAAGTAGCGCCGCCGGCCGAGGAGCGTTTCGACATAGCCCGCTTCGACCATCTGGCGTTTGGTCGCGTCGAGGTAGGCCTGAATACGCGGGAAACGCCCGAAGTACGCCTTGATGAACTCCTCTGCCTCCGTGCGGGTCATGTTCGAGTCCCGCGCCAGCCGGAACGCACCCATGCCGTAGATTAGCCCGAAATTGACGCGCTTGGCGAAACTGCGCTGCTCACTGGTGACCTCATTCAACGGGATGCCGTATACCGCGGCGGCGGTGCTGGCATGGATGTCCTGATTGTCATGAAAGGCCCGCTGCAGGCTTTCGTCCTTGCAGATGTGCGCCAGAACCCGCAACTCCACCTGTGAGTAGTCCGCGCCGACCAGCCGGTGGCCGGGCGCGGCGACAAAGGCGAAACGAACACGTCGTCCCTGCTCGGTGCGAATCGGGATGTTCTGCAGGTTCGGATCGCTTGAACTGAGCCGTCCACTGGATGCGCCTGTCTGGTTGAACGAGGTGTGAATACGCCCGGTCTCCGGGTTGATCAGGCGTGGCAGTGCATCGAGGTAGGTCGAGCGCAGCTTCTCGAACTCACGGTATTCAAGGATCGCTTCGATGATCCCGGTTGTGTCCACATCGAGAAGCCCATCAAGCACGTCCGCGGCGGTGGAGTAGAAGCCGCTCTGCGTCTTACGCAGCCCGGTGGCAGGCAGTTGCAGCTTGCCGAAGAGGATGTCGCTTAGCTGCTGAGTCGAGTTGAGGTTGAACGGCTGCCCGGCAATCTCGTAGATGTGCTGCGTCAGGCTTTCCAGCGTCGCGCCGATCTCGCCGGACATCGACTGCAGAAAGGCGGTATCAACGAGCACCCCTGCACGCTCCATGGCAATCAGCACCGGCACGAGCGGCATCTCGACTTCGTTGAAAAGCCTTTC
>JADZAD010000180.1 GCA_020852775.1 Anaerolineae bacterium | reverse complement strand
CAGGAGACTTCCTGTGGCACATCATCCCCTACCTGATCGCCAACCGGATTATGTTCGCATTCGTGGCATGGAAAATCCCGGTCTTCCGTGGAGAGCAGTACAATCTGGCGTTGTTCCCGTTGTGGATCCAGGCTGTGCTCACGGTGTTTGGCGGAGACAGGCTAAACTTCAACGTGACCCCGAAAGAGCGGCAGTCCGGAATCTTCCTAAAACTGGTTCAACCCCAGATGCTGATCGTCGCTATGCTGGCACTGAGCTGCCTGTTTGGCCTGTTCGCGCTGCTGGTCCACTGGCGGCATGACACTATGGGTGTCGCCATTAACATCTTCTGGGGCCTCTACGATATCTTCATGCTCAGTGTTATCATCCGTGCAGCAGTGTACAGGCCACATGCAGAGGCCGCGGCGTAGCCTGACGGAGAAACGAAGTGGAATATACAGTCATATCACACGGGGATCAGATCGCCGTTATTGCCCCAGCCGGACGGCTGGACGCAGCTACGGCATCCGTACTGAAAGATGCGCTGAAACAGGCAGTCGCCAACAACCAGAACCGGCTGGTGCTTGACCTGGCGCGAGTCAATTTCATCGACAGCAGCGGCCTGAGCGCGCTCGTATCCGGGCTCCGCCTGGTCAAGGAGAACGGCGGTGGCATCGTTCTGTCAAACGCCGGGCCACAGATCCGTGTGGCAATGGAACTGACGCGGCTGACTACCGTGTTTCATATCTATGACAACACTGAAGATGCTCTGGCCGGGTTCAGCGCCGCAGGTGCGTAAGACAGAGACGGCCCGATGAAGAAGAAAAGCACCCGGAGTTTCGGGTGCTCTTTCTGTGGCAGAAGCAGAAATTCCAGCGTACTGCCGTGCAGAGTTCAGGCTGCACGACAATACGAAGCAGTTCAGGGCTTCATCCGGCTCTCGATGTACGAGATCGCCTGGCCAACAGTCTCGATCTTCTGAGCTTCCTCGTCAGAAATCTCAGCACCGAACCGCTGCTCAAATTCCATGATGAGTTCAACCAGATCAAGTGAGTCGGCCTTCAGATCGTCCCGGAAGCTGGCCTCCGGCGTCACGAGTTCCGGCTCAACGCCCAGCAGTTCAACAACAATCTCGCGAATCTGATCCTCAATGCTTGACATAGCGTCCTCCTGAATGAGTGCCCCACAGTGAGATATGTCCGAAAATTGTATCGCGATTACCCAAAAGCGGGAACACCGGCACTTTTGTTCACAGGCCGGAACGGCCTCACCAGAGAGGGTTCATGTTTGACATGCCCATCTCACGGTTGGTAATATCCCGATATTCACCAACAAGGAACACTCCCTCATGGCAAAAGTTGCGAGACCAGCAGACGATTCCTCCTCGGCAACCCGCCAGCGCAAATCCGACCATATCCGCATCAATCTTGACGAAGACGTTTCCTTTCCGACCCTGACCACCGGGCTGGAAACCTACAGGCTGCCACATCAGGCACTACCCGATCTCGACCTCGCAAGCATTGATACACGCCTCGCCCTGTTTGGACGCAGCCTCCGGGCGCCGCTGCTGATCTCGTCTATGACCGGTGGCACCGATGAGGCTGAATCACTTAATCTGCGGCTGGCAGCCGCGGCACAGAAGCACGGAATAGCCATGGGGCTGGGCTCACAACGAGCTGCACTACAGGACAAAAGCCTCAGCGCGACCTTTCAGGTGCGCTCAGTTGCACCGGATATTCTACTCTTCGCCAATATCGGGGCAGTGCAGTTGAACTACGGGTACGGGATCAGGGAGTGCCAGCGAGCAGTCGATATGGCCGGAGCAGATGCGCTCTTCCTGCACCTGAACGTGCTGCAGGAAGCAGTGCAGCCAGAAGGTGATACACGCTGGAGCGGCCTACTGCCGCGTATCCGGGAGGTCTGCCAGAATCTGAGCGTCCCGGTGATCGCCAAAGAGGTCGGCTGGGGGTTCTCGCCACAGGCGGTCGAGCGCCTGCTGGAGGCCGGGATCGCCGGGATTGACGCCGCGGGGGCCGGAGGAACTTCATGGAGCCAGGTCGAATATTACCGAGCCCCGACACGGCTGCACGCCGAAGTAGCCCGTGCCTTTGCAGACTGGGGCATCCCGACAGCTGAGTCACTGGTGAACATTCGCCAGAGCGCACCTGGTCTGGTCGCGTTCGCCAGCGGAGGGCTGCGAGATGGTGTGGACGTGGCGAAGTGTGTTGCGCTGGGGGCGGCCCTCTGCGGCTTCGCGGGGCCATTCCTGCGGGCAGCAGCGCTTTCAGCGGAGGCGCTTGATGAAGCGATCGAGATCATCGTGACGCAACTGCGGATCGCTATGCTTTGTTCCGGAACAGAGAATCTTGCCGCGCTGCATTTAATTAACCTGACAAAGGATGTGTGAGTGCCAGCATGGGTTATCTGGAAACATACTTTGACCGGCTCCTTCCGATCATAGAAGCTGATCTGAGATCGGTACTTACGCCACCAGAAGAGGCCCCTGCGCTACCTTACCGAATGCTGCATTATCACATGGGCTGGGTTGACGCCCACGGCAACCCGATTGAAGGCAAGCGTGGCAAACGGCTGCGACCGGCTATCACTCTGCTCGCTTGCGAAGCCTCCGGCAGCCATTACGATGCCGCACGCCCGGCAGGGGCAGCGGTTGAGTTAATTCATAATTTCTCGCTGCTGCATGATGACGTGCAGGATCAGAGCCAGACCCGTCATGGCAGAGCGACTACCTGGACCATCTGGGGGGCTAACCAGGCGATCAATACCGGCGACATGATGTATGCGCTGGCTAATCTGGCCATCCGGCGTCTGTCCGGGCAGGGAACTGATCCAGCACTGCTCGCGCGGCAGGTCTTCCTGGTCAACGACACCTGCCTCGAACTGACCCGTGGGCAGCACCTTGATATGGCGTTCGAGACACGTGACGAGGTCTCAGTCGAGGAATATCTCGATATGATTTCCGGAAAGACAGGCGCACTGACGGCCACATCTGCCCAGATCGGCGCGATCGCCGCCGGGGCCTCCGCGGAGGTGTGCGAACACTATCGCCAGTTCGGGTTCAACCTGGGGATGGCCTTCCAGATACAGGATGACATCCTCGATATCTGGGGAGACGAACAGCAGACGGGTAAGCAGGCCGCGATCGATATCTATCAGCGTAAGAAGAGCCTCCCGGTGCTTTACGGCCTGGCACAGAGTGAAAGCCTCAGGGCACTCTACAGAGATTACCCGGTCTTTGCCGCTGCCGAAGTATCACAGGTGATCATGCGGCTGGATGAAGTCGATGCACGGGGCTATGCGCGGGAGCTGGTGCAGCGATACACCAGCCAGACACTTGAACATCTGCGTGCCGCGAAGCCCGCAGAGGAGGCAGGGCAGGCCCTGCTGGAACTGGTCGGGATGCTGCTGAATCGTCAGAAGTAGACGAGATCAGTCTAACAGAAGGCGGCTGAACACCTGATTGCTGATCAGGTAAGCCCGCTCAGTCAGGCGCAGGCAATCGCCATCGTGAGCGATCAACCCCTGCCGCTCCAGCACGGTAAACGTATCGCCAAAGACAGCGTCCAGCGATTCGCCGAAGCGTGCAGCGAACGCGGCCCGGCTGAGGCCCTCACGCACCAGCCGCAGGCCAAGAAAAGCCGTTTCACTCATCTCAATGCGCCGTGTGATTTCTTCGAAGCCTTCCAGTGCGGGTG
>JADZAD010000179.1 GCA_020852775.1 Anaerolineae bacterium | reverse complement strand
TTCAACTGCGTCAGGCAGGAGACATAAACGCGGAAGAGGCGCTCCGGCCTGATCCCCGGCACAAGGTCAGGGTTCAGCCCGTGGATGCCCTCGACGATCACGACATGATCCGCGGTCAGGCGGTAGGTCTCGGTACCTTCCTCGCGCTTGCCCGTAATGAAGTTGAAGTGCGGGATACGTACTTCCTCCCCGTTCATCAGCTTGTTCAGGTGGTCGTTGAACAGTCCCAGGTCAACGGTCTTGATGTGCTCATAGTCGTATTCACCCCTGTCGTTGCGCGGCGTCAGGGTGCGATCCACGAAGTAGTTGTCCATCTCCAGCGTGAAGGGGCGCAGCCCGTGCGCCAGGAGCTGTACTGCCAGCCGCTTGCTGCTGGTCGTCTTGCCGGAGGAGGACGGCCCGGAGATCAGCACCAGTTTCACGTCCGGCTGCCGCGCCACGACCATATCAGCGATATCCGCGAAGCGCCCTTCGTGCAGTGCCTCCGCGGCGAGGATGATCTCACGGGCGCGCCCGTTACGGATCGCCTCATTCAGCATGCCGATATCTTCCGCGCCGAGCAGTTCATTCCACTCCCGCGCCTCGTGAAAAATCATTCGTAGCTTGGGCAGGGCTGCAGCGGGCTGGATCGAGGCCGGATCATGGCGGCGCGGGTAGTGCAGCACGAAGCCGTCCCCGTCCCACGTCAGGTCGAAGGTCTCCAGGTAGCCGGTTGAAGGCACCATGTAGCCATAGAAGTAGTCGCTCATCCGGCGCAGGCGGTAGAGGACAAGGTAATCCTTGCGCCGGTTCTCCATCAGGCGCAGCTTGTCATCGTCGCCGCGCTCCCTGAACAGCGCGACCGCATCCGCCAGCGGGACTTTGGCGCGTGCGATCGGCTCGTTCGCGTCGATGATCTCCTGCATGCGCACCCGGATCTGTGCGATCTCCTCCGGGGTAAAGGGCTCTCCCTGAACCACGGCGCAGTAATACCCGCCGAAAGGCAGCGAGTGGTCGATGGTGATCTTGCGCTCCGGATAAAGCTCATCCGCGGCGGTGATCAGCACGAGCGAGAGCGCGCGCCGGTAAATACGCAGCCCGTCATTACTGGACAGGTAGATCGGCTCGACATGCGCGTCCTGGGTGATCGGATAGGTCAGCTCACGCAGGGCGCCATCGACCAGCGCGGCAATCACCACGATGTGCGGATCGGCTCCCGGGCGGCGCATCATGGGAATCGTGTCGGGGTAGGCGCGCGCGAAATAGGCTTCGAGCGGCGTTCCGACCGGGGCACGCCAGACAGTGCCATCCGGCATATAGACGAACGCGTTATGCGGGGCTTCGGCCTGAACAACAGCGTTTGAGATGTCGTGGTGTACCATGAGCCTGACTCCGGATCGAGTTGAACTGCCGACGCTCATTATACCTGCGATCGCCATGAGCCGACTAAGACGCTGGTCATCCACCCGGCGCGGCTTCCGGCAGGGTGTGCTTCACAGATTTGACTATACTGGTAGTGTTACTGGCAGGAGGACCGGCTCATGTCACGTCTGGAAGAACGGTTGAATCGGATCGATCAGCGCCTTGACGAGATCCATGCGATGCTGGTCAGGCTGATGGCGTTTCAGGTCGCAGAGACGAGCGAACATGCGCCTGAGATCGCGCAGTCGGTCGAGGTGATCGAGGCGGAGATCGCGGCGCTCAGCAGCGACCCGCGTGAAGCACAATATCACGCTGCGCTGGAATGGGCCGCTGCTGGTCGCGCAAGCGATCTGAGCGGGATCGACCTTTCTGGCTGTGTGCTGCGGCATGTGGACCTCAAGGATGCACAGTTAGCCGGGGCGAACCTGACACGGGCTGACCTGACCGGTGCGAATATGGGGCGGGTGGTGCTCTATGAGGCGCTGATGGAGCGTGTGCAGCTTTCCCGGGCGGACCTGGCGAAGGCGAACCTGGAGAACGCCGCGCTCAGTTACGCGAACCTCAGCTATGCCAAGCTGGAAGGGGCGACCCTGCGCTACGCCAACCTGACGCGGGCCAACCTGTACGGAGCGAACCTTGGCGGTGCTGACCTCAGCGGGGCGCGCCTGCACCGCGCCAACCTCGCCGCGGCCAACCTCGCCAATGCCAGCCTCAGCCGGCAGCAGCTTGCCGGGGCCAGTACGCTCGAAGGCGCGACCATGCCCGATGGCCGGCCCTTCGACGGCGACTACGAGCTCTATGCACGGTAGGAACCTGCACCAGTACGATTAACCCCTGAAGGCTGGTTTGCTGGTATGCTTACCGCTCTGATGTGATTCCTCTATTACCGCTGGCGGCTGTAGCATGCACTCTACCGGAAAACCTGACACTGCGGCACGCGATCTGGCAGTCGTGTGCTACCTGTTCTTCACGTTTGGCTGGAGCATCGGCTTCATCATCGTCTATCTCAACCCGTACCTGCGCGAGATCGGCCTGACGGGGGTGCAGATCGGGATCATCTCGTCGCTCTCACCGCTGGCGCTGCTGGCGGCAAATACCCTCTGGGGCTACATCAGTGACCGTACCGGGCAGGCACGGCTGCTGCTGGCAATCGCGCCGGTGGTCAGCGCCGCCGCTGCTCTTGCCCTTGAGCAGACGCGCTCCTTTCCGCTGATCCTGCTGCTCTCGGTCGTGTTCAACGCCTTCTGCTTCCCGATCAACACCCTGCTGGCCACGATCGCAATTCAGCAGCTCGGCGGCCGGTCGGAGGGCTTCGGGCAGATCCGGGTGTGGACGTCGATCGGCTTCATCGCCGGGGCGCTGGGCTTCGGCTTCTTCGCCGAACGCATCGGCCTGCGCTGGCTGTTCACCGGTTATGCCGCCGCCTCGGTACTCTTCCTGATTGGCGTACTTGTGATGCGCCCCGCGCGCGTGACGACCAGCCAGCAGCCGCTGCTGATGGCGCTCAGAACCCTGGCACGGAGCCGGGCGTGGGTGCTATTCATGTTGAGCGTGTTCGTGTTTTCCGTCGGCTCGATCGGCGCGAACACGTTCCTGACGGTCTACATGCGGGACAACGGCGCCAACCCCAACACGCTGGGGGTGATGAGCACGGTGGCGGCCATCGCCGAGATGCCCACGTTCATCATGGGGGCGCTGCTGCTGCGGCGCTATGGCTCACGCCGGCTGCTGCTGATCGGCTACGCGGCCTACGTAGTGCGCTGGGCGCTCTACGGGCTGATGCCCGCCCCAGGCTGGGCGATCCCGATCTCGCTGCTGCAGTCCGTCAGCTTTGGCTTCTACCTGATCGCCGCAGTCAGTTATGCCAACTCGCTTGCCCCTGACGACCTCAAGGGCACGACACAGGGCCTGTTCTTCGGGGCGGGGGCGCTGGCCGGGTTCGTCGGCTCCCCGCTGATCGGCTGGCTGTACGACGCGCTCGGCGGGCGCTGGATGTTCCTGATCTGCGCCGCGATCGGCCTGGGCGCGCTGGCGATCCTGTACTTCACCTCCCGCCCGGAGCCTGACGAAACGCTCGCCAGGACGTGAGGGCGGAGGCCCGGCAAAGTCCTGTGTATGTTATACTGAATCACACAGCTATTCTCTCTGGTGACAGGACATACTGATGGACGACCTGTTGTTCTCCTCCGCCCGGGCGATGGCCCGCGCCATCCACCGCCGTGAAGTCTCCTCCGAGGAGCTTGTCTCCGCGCACCTGAAGCAGATCGAGAAGGTCAACCCGGCGATCAACGCGGTCGTGACGCTGGACGCCGAGCACGCGCTCGCGCAGGCCCGCCGCGCCGACGAAGCGATCTCACGCGGGGAGACTGTCGGGCCGCTGCATGGCGTCCCGATGACAATCAAGGATTCGTATGACACCGCCGGGGTGCGCACGACCGCCGGCACCGTGGGGCGCAGGGATTTCGTCCCGGCGGAAGATGCGACCGTCGTCGCCCGGCTCAAGGGCGCGGGCGCGATCCTGCTCGGCAAGACCAACACTTCTGAGATGACCTACTCGTTCGAGGTCGAGAACCATGTCTTCGGACGCACCAGCAACCCGTATGACACCAGCCGCAGCAGCGGGGGCAGCAGCGGCGGTGAGACGGCGATCATCGCCGCGGGCGGGTCACCCTTCGGCATGGGCAGCGATACCGGCGGGAGCATCCGGCTACCCGCGCACTGGTGCGGCGTGGCCGGCATCCGCCCGAGCTCGGGGCGAGTGCCGCGCACCGGCCACGTCGTCGGCATCGGCTCAACGGCGGACTCCCTGACGGTGGTCGGGCCGTTGGCGCGCCACGCTGAAGACCTGCCTCTGCTGCTGGCGATCACCAGCGGGCCGGATGGACGGGATCCCTCGACTGCCCCGGTGCCACTGGGAAACCCGGCCAGCGTGAACCTCGCCAAGCTGCGCGTGGCGGCCTTCACCGATGACGGCTGGGCCTCGCCCACGCCGGAGACGGCGGAAGCCGTGAAGCGTGCGGCACAGGTGCTGGCCGACGCCGGGGCACAGGTGACCGAAGCCGTGCCGCCGGGCGTCGAGAAGGCGTTTGACCTGTTCGTGCGGGTCTTTGAATCAGATGGCGGCTTCCCCGGGCGGCAGGCGCTGCGCGCCGCGGGCACCGCGGACGCGGACGTGACGAACCACATGGACTGGGTGCTTGAGGGCCGCGACCCGCAGCCCGTGAGTGCCGAGGCTTACAGCATGATCATCGACGAGTGGGATACTTTCCGGCGGCGGATGCTGGCGTTCATGCAGGGCTTCGACCTGATCGTGTGCCCGGTCAACGCTTACCCGGCCATGTCGCACGGTTTCCGCCACAGGGACGGCGGGGCACTGATGCGGAACTTCAGCTACACGCTGGCGCACAACCTGACGGGCTACCCGGGCGCGGTCGTGCGCGCCGGCACCTCCCCGGAGGGCCTGCCGATCGGCGTACAGCTTGTCGCGGGCTGGTGGCGTGACGACGTGGCGCTGGCCGCCGCGCTGGCCGTCGAGCAGGCGACCGGCGGCTGGGTGAAGCCGGACATTAGTTTCTAGTTCTGAGTTTCTAGTTCTTAGTTTATAGTTGCTAGTTTCTGGTTCCAGGTGCTGGGCCGGACGTCAACCCTAACATCAGAACTATTAACTAAGAACTATTAACTAAGAACTATTAACTAAGAACTAGTTGCTGGTTACTCGAAGCTGGATACTGGAGGCTGACTGATGGCATCGATCACAATCGTCAGCGATACAATCCCGAACTTCCCGCTGGTGGTGGTCGCAGCGCACCGGCTCCGGCTGGTGCCCGTCTACGTCACCTTCGGCAGCGAGACCGTGCGTGATTACTACGATCTCTCCAGCACGGCCTTCTACGAGCGGCTGACGACCAGCCCGGACTTCCCGACAACCAGCCAGCCACCCGTCAGCGAGTGTGTCGAACTCTACCAGAACATCCTGAGCGAGACGCCGGATACGACAATCCTGTCGATCCACATTTCCAGCCGGCTGAGTGGCACGGTGGAATCGGCACGGCAGGCCGCGTCACAGTTCCCTAACGCGGATATCCGTATCATCGACACGTTCACCGTGGGCATCGGGCAGGCGCTGATGGTACTGGAGGCGGCCGCCATGGCCGAGGCCGGAGAGCATGTCGAGACGATCGTCACCCGTATGCTCGACATGCGAAGGCAGACCTCACTCTACTTCGCGCTCGATACGCTCGATTACCTTGCGCGGGGCGGGCGCATCGGGCGGGCGGCGCGGCTGTTCGGTACGCTGCTGGACATGAAGCCGATCCTCACGCTCAAGGAGGGCGCGGTTGAGGCTTTTGACCGCCAGCGCACCCGTGACCGGGCGATCGACACACTGCGCCGCCTTGCCCGCGACGAGTGCTGGGGCAAGAAAGGCGTGCGGCTGGCGGTGGCGCATGCCGCCGTGCCAATCCAGGCCCAGCGCCTTGCCGATGAACTTGATGAGGAGATCAAGCCGGAGACCCTGTTCGTCAGTGAGATCAGCGCCGCGCTGGGGACGCATACCGGCCCCGGTGCGCTCGGCGTTGGCTGGTACATCCCCCCACAGGAGTAGAACACATGCTGCATATCGTCGCCGATACCGAGCTGGGCCTGCCGGAATCGCTGATCCGGCAATTCAATATCACCCTCGTACCCCTCTACGTGATGTTTGGGCAGGAGTCCCTGCGAGAGCACTTCGACCTGAGCATCGAGGCCTTCTACAAGCGCCTGCTAACCGACCCGCATCATCCCTCGACCAGCCAGCCATCGGTGCGCGATTTCCTTGACATCTACCGTGGACTCTATGACCAGGACCCGGATGCGACGATCCTCTCGATCCACCTGTCCGGCAAGCTGAGCGGGCTGATCAACGCGGCGAAGCAGGCCGCGGCTATGCTCGAAGAGGAGCGTATTCACATCCTCGATACGCTGCAGGTCTCGATCGGGTCGGGCTTGCAGGTGCTCGAAGCAGCCCGCATGGCTGCCGCGGGCATCAGTGTCGAGGCGATCATCGAGCGGCAGCGCGCTATAGCTGTCAGCATCAATGTCTACGCGATGGTGGACACGCTGGAGTATCTCGTCAAGGGTGGACGGCTGGGTAAGGCGGCGGGGATGGTTGGCGCCCTGCTTGACCTCAAGCCGGTGCTGGCCCTGCGCGACGGGGTTGTGCTGCCCCACAGCCGGGCGCGTACCCGCCACAAAGCGATCGAGATGCTGCGCCACCTGATTCTGCACGATGCTGCGCCGGATGACCGGATCCACCTGGCGGTTGGCCATGCCCGCTGTGAATCCGAGGCGAAGCGATTTGGCGAAGAACTGTGCGAGGTGCTGAACCCGGCGGAATTCCTGCTCACGGAGATCGGGCCGGCGCTGGGGGTGCATATGGGCCCCGGCGCGCTCGGCCTCGCCTGGTGGAAGCCGTCAGCGGTTGGTGCCTCATCCTGAAAGGATTGAAATGAGTATTCCATCGTCACCGCTGCTGTGGATCGCCGCCATTGGCTTTGGCGGGATTGCCTTCGCCGGGCTGTTCAACGGTATTCGCGCCCTGCTGCGCCGTCAGGTCAGCCTGCGGGCGCGCACCGGCGAGCAGCGCCTGTATACGGGCCGGACGGCGACCCTGTGGGGAACCGGGCAGGTCGTGCTCGGCATCTGCTGGCTCACCGGGCTGGGCCTCTACCTGGCGGCCTTCGATCCGCAGCTTGTGATAGGATTGTGGGGGGCCGGGATGCTGGCCTCACTGGGGAGCACGCTGCCCGCCCTGTTTGAGAAATAGCGTCTACTCCTCGCGGCTTTCAATGCGCCTGAAATACGCGATCACTGCCGCTTCCAGTCTGTCCAGCAGGCGGGAGCGGCCTTCTGTTTCCGCTCCGCGCATCCGCCAGACGCCCTCCAGCCAACCACGCATTGCCTCGCTGACAGCCGCTTCGTCGATTGTGACGAGCGCCCCGTCTTGCAGCACAAACGCGCCATCGACGAGTACATCACGCACGTCCTCGCGCCGGGCGCGCCGCCAGAAGACCTCGTGCGGGTCGTCATGCAGCGGACTGATCCACGGGTTGAGCATCCGGCGCGCATCAAGGACGACCAGATCAGCACACCCGCCTTTTCGGATCGACCCGATCTGCCCGTGCACGCCCAGGGCGCGTGCCCCGCTGCGTGTCGCCAGCGCGAGCGCCTGTTCACCAGAAAGTCCGTTGTTTGTGATGCCGGGCTGCCGCTGGAGCAGGGTGGCCAGCCGCACCTCCTCGATGAAGTCGTTATCGTCACTGAAGCCGAAGCTGTCTGTGCCGAGCGCGACGTTCACCCCCGCATGGAGCAGGCCGGTGATAGCCGCGACTCCGTCGAACAGGCGCAGGTTCGAGCTCGGATTGGGCACCGTCGAGGCACCGCGCTCCGCGAGCAGGGCCATATCCGCCTCACTGAGCCAGATGCCATGGGCGAAGCTGCTCCGCTCGTCCAGCAAGCCCAGCCCATCAAGATACGTGATCAGCGAGCCCCCGGTCTCCGTGGTTCCCACCATGCGCTGGTACTTCGTTTCGAGCAGGTGCATCTGGAAGGGTGCTCCGTACTGGGCCGCCCGCGCATGCAGGGCGCGCAGGTACTCCGGGGTGCAGCGCAGCGGCCCATCGACCGCTATGCCGACCGCGATTCGTCCGCCCGGTTCATGGAAGTCTCGCCGGGTGCGCTCCCAGCCCTCGAAGAATGCCTCCGGGGCGGCAAACCCGGCCTGCCGGATCAGGCCAGCGGCCTGCGACGCGAGGTCGGGCGGCATCTCCGTGAGGAAGTGCTGCAAATCGCCATTGTCCGGGGAGAAGCGGTTGCGAGCCGCGGGCATGAAGACGGCCCGCAGGCCAGCTTCCCGGTAGGCGTTCAGGCCGTGCTCCGCGCCGAGATAAGGGGCGCTGTCGTCCCCGTAATAGAAATCCGCGACGCACGTCACCCCGGAGCGGATCAGCTGGGCGGAGAGCATCAGCGTGTTCAGCCGGGCATACGGAGCCTGTCCATCGTAGAAGCCCCAGTTGTACTGGCGCATCAGGTGGCGTTCCAGCGGGATATCGCGCACACCTTTGTGCCACGAGCCGCCGCCCACACCGCCGTGATGATGCGCGTTGACCAGGCCCGGCAGCAGCCAGCAGCCGGGGCCGCCGCGCGGCTCAGCCTGCGGATAGCGCGCCGCCATCTCTGCCCGGTCGCCTGTATCGTGGATCAGCTTCCCCTCCACCACGGCTGCCGCATCCCGCAGCACCGGGCGCGCTGCGTCCATCGTCAGGATGACATCCGCTTCAATCCGCAGCATACAGGCCTCGATTCTTCACATCAGCAGAGCATATGACCCATTATAGGCTGGAATCTTGATCCATTCTTAATCGTAATATCAGTCAATCCCGGTACAATACAGCCGTTTTGCCTGCCGATTGGCAGGGCAGGTGCGCCGGGCAGGGAAATGCCCGGCGATACGCACGTCCGATACGCGTTACAGGAGGCCCGTTGCGGCCTCTTTTAGCGCCCGGCAGGCGTAAGCCCAGCCGGGATATTGCCCCCCACCCTTATCAGCGAGGAGCAAACTAATGAGTGCTGTTACAAAGAAGGTTCAGGGTTACCTGCCACCGGATGTCCCGCCGTGGGGCGCGCTGCTGAGCCTCGGCCTGCAGCATGTAATCACCATGTTCCCGGCCACGGTACTGGTCGCGATCCTGACCGGGTTCGACGTCGGCGTGACGCTCTTTGGCTCCGGGCTGGCGACCATCGTCGCTATTCTCGGGTCACGCGGGCGCATCCCTCTGTATTATGGCTCCAGTTTCAGCTACCTTGCGCCGGTGATCGCCGTTGTCGGAGCGGCCTGGGGTGGCAAGGAAGTGGCGCAGGTCGGCATTGTCGCCACCGCGGTGGTCAACGTGCTGGCAGGCCTGCTCATCCGCTTCACCGGTAAGGCTGCGCTCGATAAGGTGCTGCCACCGGTGGTGACTGGCTCGGTGGCAATCGTGATTGGCATCTCACTCGCCAAGGCCGCGCTTGACATGGCCAGTGTGGAATGGGGCGTCGCCATCGTGACGTTGCTTGGCACGGTGGCCTTCTCGGTGTATCTGCGCGGGCGCGGCCTGCTGGGGATGCTCCCGGTGCTGCTCGGCGCGCTGCTCGGCTACCTGGCCGCGCTGGCGCTGGGGCTGGTGGATTTCGCCCCGGTTCTTGAGGCCCCGTGGATTGCCGTTCCGGCCTTCAGCTTCCCGGCTTTCACTAACCCGAACGCCTGGAAAGCCGTGCTGGCCATCGCGCCGATCGCCATCGCCACTATCCCGGAGAGCACGGCGCACCTCTACCAGATCAGCCTGTACGTGGATCATCTCGCTGACGAGCTGGGCAAGCCTCGCCTGAATATCAAGGAGTTGATCGGACTGAACCTCATCCTCGATGGGGTGGGTGATGCGATCAACGGCATGGTCGGCGGCTGCTCCGGCACCAACTACGGCGAGAACAACTCGCTGATGGCGATCACGCGCAACTACTCGACCCCGGTGCTAATCGCCGCGGGCGGTATTGCCATCGTACTGGCTTTCATTGGCAAGTTGAGCGCGCTGGTCGGCACCCTGCCAGTCGCCGTCACCGGTGGGCTGGCTATTTATCTGTTCGGCGTGATTGGCCTGCAGGGCATTGCGCTGATGCAGGAGCACAAAGTAGACCTGTTCGACCCGCGCCAGCTCGCAATCGGCGCGGTAATCCTGGTCGTGGGGCTGGGCGGCGTCGCCTTCGAGGGGGGCAATATCCCGTTCTACGGGTTTGAACTCCCGGCTATCGCTACCGCGGCGGTTCTGGGTATCCTCCTGAACCTGCTCTTCCTTATCATCCCCGATAAGCGCGGACAGGCCGTGAGCCCGGCGGCGGCAGCGGGCGACTAAAGCCGCACAAACACGCAGGGGCGACCATACGGTCGCCCCTGTTTTTGTTCGCTAACTGCTAACCACCAATGGCTAACCGCTAAATCAGCAGCCGGAACGGGTCTTCGAGAATCTGCTTGATACGCTGGGTGAAGCGTGCCGCCTCCGCGCCGTCGGTGACGCGGTGGTCGGCACTGACCGTCGCCTTCATGCGCCAGCCGATGTCCAGGTGCCCCTGACTGTTGACCACCGGTACCTGTTTCGCCGAGCCCACCGCCAGGATGCCTGAGGCGGGCGGGTTGATGATCGCCACAAAGCTGTCTACATCATACGGGCCAAGGTTGGAAACGGCGAACGTCTCGCCTTCGAGGTCCTCCGGCTTGACCTTGCCTTCACGCGCGCGGTCTACCATCTCCTTGTGAGCGACGGCCATCTTTGCCAGCGAGGCGCTGTCCGCGTTCTTGCTCACGACGTTCAGCAGCCCACCCTCCAGCGCGACGGCGATGCCGACGTTGATGCTGGCACGGTGGATGATGCTGTCGCCGTTGAACGAGGCGTTCAGGTTCGGGAACTCACGCAGGGCGAGGGCTACCGCCTTGACGATCATGTCGTTCACAGAAACCTTCACGCCGTCCTTCTCCAGGCGGTCATTGACCTGTTTACGCAGGTCGAGCGCCGGGCCCATGTCGATCTCAACCGTGACATAGAAGTGCGGCACCGTGCTCTTGGATTCAATCATCCGCTCGGCGATGCGCGACCGCATGCGAGTGAGCGGGGTGACGGTATCTTCCGCGGCTGGCTGGGCCTGTGTGCGGCTGGCCGCGGGCTGCGCGCCCGGCACCTTGAACACGGGGGCGGCGGAAGCCGGGGCGACCGGCATGGCAGGGGCTGTACCCATCTGCTGCTTGAAGGCCTCGATATCCTTGCGGACGATGCGCCCACCGGGGCCAGTCCCCGCCATTCCACCGAGGGCTACGCCCATATCCGCGGCCATCTTACGCGCCAGCGGGCTGGCCTTGACCCCGCCCGGGTAGCCGTTGTCCTCGGCGCTGGTCACCGGGGCAGGGGCCGCTGCTGCGGGGGCGGCAGCCTCCGCCGGGGTGCTGGCGACTGCCGGTGCACTGGTTGCGGCTTTCGGGGCGGCACTCTGTACGCCGAGCGCGGCGAGGTCATACTGCTCGCCCGGGGCGCCTATTACGGCGATTGGCGCGCCGACGGGCACCCAGTCCTCCACCTGCACCAGCAGTTCAAGAATCGTCCCGGTCTGGAAGACCTCGACCTCAATGGTCGCCTTATCAGATTCGATCTCCGCGACCACGTCCCCTTCAGCAATGACGTCACCCGGCTTCTTCAGCCAGTTGATCAACTGGCCTTCCTGCATGTCAAAGCCCAGCTTGGGCATGATAATCAGTTCTGCCATTCTTCCCGTCCTCTCCTGTTGGCCATCCTCTGACGATACCGCGTTCGTACCGGGCGGTCTACTGCGCTGCGAAGGCCGCTTCGCCAATGATTTCGTCCATATACCCGCGTGCGACAGCATACTCAGCAGCCAGAATTGCGCCGCCTGCCGCGCCGCGCAGGGTGTTATGCGAGAGTGTCACCAGTTTATAGTCAAATACCGGGCACGGCTGCAGCCGCCCGACAGTGATCGTCATGCCGCGGCCCGTGTCACGGTCACGGCGCGGCTGCGGGCGATCCGCCTCGTCGCGCAGGAGCATCGTGCGCTCCGGCATCGAGGGCAGGTCGCGGGCGTCTTCGGCGACCTGGTAGGCAGCGATCGCCTCGCGGACATCGGCGAGCGAAGCCCTGTTCCGCAGCTTGACGGACATCGCCACGGTATGCCCGTCCATCACCGGGACACGATGCACCTGCGCGCTGATCGTCATATCGGCGAAGTCAATGGCAGTGCCATCTGCGCTCACCGCGCCGAGCATCTTACGCGGCTCAGTCTCGATCTTGTCTTCCTCGTTGCTGATGTACGGGATGATGTTGTCGAGGATGTCGAACGACGAGACGCCTGGGTAACCCGCGCCGCTGATCGCCTGAAGGGTGACAATGTGTACTGCCTCGACGCCGAAGGCTTCGTTGAGTGCCTTGAGCGGGAAGACCGCGCCGGTGCTGGAGCAGTTCGCCATCGCCATGCCGAAGCCGCGTGTGTTCAGACGCCTGCGCTGTGCCTCGATCAGCCGGACGTGGTCCGGATTGAGGTCGGGCACGAGGATCGGCACGTCCGGTGTCATCCGCATCGCCGAAGCGTTCGAGGCGACGACGTAGCCTTTCGCAACGAGGCCGGGCTCCAGCCCTTTTGCCACGTCCGCGGGCAGCGCGGAGAAGAGCAGGGGCACGCTGCCGGGGTCTTCATCGGTTGGGCGAACGACAAGATCGGCGACCGCCGCCGGGATCTCGCCGGGAATGACCCAGTTGACCGCGTCGGCATATCGCTTGCCGGCGCTACGGTCGGAGGCGGTGACGGAGACGACCCGGAACCAGGGGTGCTCCGCCAGCAGGCTAACAAAACGCTGGCCGACCGCGCCTGTTGCGGCCAGTACGCCAACGGGGATGCGCTCTCTCATCAGACTTCTAACCTCTCTCTTCTTTCGCAAAAGCCAGCGGCTATTGTGCCACAGGCTGTGCAGCCCTGATCGCCAGTTCGTGGATAGCGCGGATTGCGTCATCGGCCTGGCTTGAAGCGACCGCCAGCGAAAGGCTGCAATCAGACGAACCCATCGCAATTGCCACCACGTTAATCTGGTGCTGCCCCAACGCGCTGAACAGCCTCCCGGCCACGCCGGGTGTGTCACGCATGCCGCTTCCAACCACCGTCACGATGGTGTAATGGCTGTTGTACATCACCGTGTCGATGTCCTGCCGGGCCATCTCCCGCGAGAATTCCTTCTCGATCGCGCTGGCGACCTGCGCCGCGTTCCGGTCGGGGATGACAAAGAAGATGCTCTGCTCGGAAGACGACTGCGAAATCACGAGGATGCTTGCGCCTGCCCGTGCCACCGCGTCGAAGGTGCGCCCGGCAACACCGGGGACACCCTGCATGCCCTTGCCTTCCAGCGTGAAGGCCGCCACGTTCCGGATCACCGTCACCGCCTTGAGCGGATGGGTGGAATCCGGGTCGCTGGGCACAATCAGCGTGCCGGGATGATCCGGGTGGAAGGTGTCCTTCACGCGGATAGGCATGCCCAGCTCGCTGACGGGGCGGATCGTCTTGGGATGCAGCACCTTGGCGCCGAAGTACGCCAGTTCGGTGACTTCGCGGTAGGTCAGCTTATCGATGGTATGCGCTTCCGGCACGATGCGCGGGTCGGTGCTCATCACCCCGGGCACATCCGTCCAGATCCACAGCTCGTCACTGTCGAGGCAGGCCGCGATGATCGCACCGGAATAATCCGATCCACCACGCCCGAGCGTGGTGGCGATCCCGCTCCGTGTCGCGCCAATGAAGCCTGTCACCACCGCAACCTTGCCGGCATCGAGCGCCGGAAAGACCTTCGCATGCACATTGGCCCGGCTCTCGTCCATCAGCGGGGCGGCGTCCTGAAAGCGGTCATCAGTGACAATCAGGTCAGTCGAGTCGAACGCCTGCGCCGGGATACCCGCGCCGCGCAGGACGGCCGCCACCTGCCGCACGCTCATGCGCTCACCAAGGCCCATGGTGTAGTCCAGCGTGCGCGGGGTGACCTCGCCCAGCACACTGACGCTGTCACAGAAGCCGACGAAGTCCGTGATCAGTCCGCCGACCTCAGCCATGACCACGCTGGCCTCGCCCGGGGCAAGCGCCTGCAGCACGTCGCTGTGACGCATTCGCAGGGTCTGCTCGATCTCCGCGTAGCGGGTAGTTCGGCCTTCGGACGCGCTGGTGATGCCTTCCTGGAGCAGGTCGGTCACACCGCTCATAGCCGATACGACAATTGCTACCCGCTCCGCCCGGCGCTGGGCCTGGCGGATGATCTCGGTCAGACTGCGCAAAGCCTCGATGGTCCCCACCGAGGTGCCGCCAAACTTCATGGTCAGCGTATGCATGTTGCTTGTTTTCGTCACTCCGTCCTACAAAAAAGGTGCAGGGCCAATCGGCCCTGCGGGTTCAGATTGAACTACAGTACGGACCGGACTGCTGCTACGATCTTCTGGGCGTCGGGCAGCAGGCTCTGCTCCAGGTCCTTGGAATAAGGCAGCGGGATGTCTTCAGAGGATACACGCTTCACGGGGGCGTCCATCCAGTCAAAGGCTTCTTCCTGGATACGGGCAGCGACTTCGGCACCGACGCCGAAGAGCGCGTGGCCTTCTTCAACCACGACACAGCGGTTAGTCTTCCTGATGCTCTCGATCACCGGGGCGGTGTCCAGCGGGCGCAGGCAGCGGAGGTCGACGATTTCCGCGCTGATGCCTTCTTTGGCCAGCATGTCTGCGGCCTGAGTTGCGTACTGCACCATCTTGGAGACGGCCACAATCGTGACGTCCTTTCCTTCGCGCTTGACGTCCGAAACCCCAAGGGGCACGGTGTAATCTCCTACAGGCACGGGGCCGCGAGTCTGGTAGAGCGTGCTGTGCTCGACGAATAGCACCGGGTTATCCGAGCGGATTGCGGCCTTGAGCATGCCCTTGGCGTCCGCCGGTGTGCTGGGCACGGCGACGATCATGCCGGGGAAGTGCGCGAAGATCGTCTCCGGGCTGTGCGAGTGCGTCGCGCCGAGCTGTCGCCCACCGCCGGTCGTCGTGCGGACGACGAGCGGCACGCTGAACTGCCCGCCGAACATGTAGTGCGCTTTCGCAGCGTGGTTCACTAGCGCGTCCAGGACGAGGAAGGCGAAGTTGATCGTCATGATCTCGGCGACCGGGCGCAGGCCGTTCATCGCCGCGCCAACCGCCGCACCGACGATCACCTGCTCGGCAATCGGAGTGTCGCGGATGCGGTTCTCGCCGAATTCATCATAGAAGCCGCGGGTAACGGCATATGTGCCGCCCCATACGCCGATCTCTTCACCGAGGAGGAAGACGCGCTCATCGCGCAGCAGTTCCTCGCGCAGGGCGTCTGAGATGGCTTCACGGTAGGTCTTTACAACGGTCTGTCCGCTGGCTACGGCGGCAGCATCAGGCATAGACATAGTGTGCTAACTCCTCTTTCGCCAGGGTCGGGCTGTTCCTGGAGAACTCAATCGCTTCATTCACTTCTTCCTCAACCGCCGCATCCATCCTGGCGATGGCATCCTTCGTGGCGGCCTTTTCCTCGATCAAGGTATCTTCCCAGCGGGTGACGGGGTCGCTCTTGCGGCGCTCCTCGATCTCCTCCGCGGTGCGGTAGCGCTCCGGGTCACCCATCGAGTGACCACGGTAGCGGTAGGTGCGCGCTTCGACGAGGATCGGGCCGTTGCCATCACGGCAGTGCTTGGCGGCCTTCTCCAGCCCCTTGATTGCGGCGACCGCGTCCATGCCATCGACCTTCATCGTGGCCATGTCATAAGCGAGCGCCTTCTTCGTCAGGTCGGTGACGGCGGAAGCCCGCTCGACCGCGGTACCCATGCCGTATTCGTTGTTCTCGATCATCCAGATGACTGGCAGCTTCCAGACGGCCGAAAGGTTCAGCGACTCGTGGAAGTAGCCGATGTTGGTCGCGCCGTCACCCATCATGCAGATGGTGACACGGTCCTCTCCACGATACTGGTCAGCAAGCGCAAGGCCCGCAGCCAGCGG
>JADZAD010000178.1 GCA_020852775.1 Anaerolineae bacterium | reverse complement strand
GCTCCGGGCGCATACCAGTTGGTGTGCCTTCCGCTCAGGCTTTCCGGCGCGGAGGGCGCTCCCTGCCGGGCGGTGCTGCTAGCACCGTAAAGTGGGTCAAACAAAAATACCCCCGCACACGGCCAGTATGCGGGGGCGGGAGAGTAAACGTGGCGAAGCCGAGGCTTAAGCGCGATCGGCCCGGCGCAGGAAGGCCTTGCGGATCTCAATGCCCAGCGTCACCGCCAGGCTGAGGCCGAGGCAGACGGCAAGCTGATCGAGCGTGAGGGATGCGGTGCCGAAGAACTGCTGGAAGGGTTTCACGTAGATGATCGCCATCTGCAGCAGCACCGTCCCACCCACCGCCAGCAGCAGCGGCACATTGCTGAATAGTCCCTTCGAGAACAGGGTCTCCTTATCCGAGCGCACCGCCAGCGCGTGGCCCATCTGAGACAGGGTCAGCGTGGTGAAGACCATCGTGCTCCACACGCCGGGGTGGTTCGCTGCATCGTAGGCCGGGTAGCCGAGCAGCGACAGCGCAAACGATGTGCCGAAGATCAGCGCCCCGACGAAGACAAGATGCTGCCACATCCCCCGCGCGAACAGGCTTTCGCTCGGGCGGAAGGGTGGACGGCGCATCACGTCCTTCTCACCCGGCTCGACCGCCAGCGCCAGCGCGGGCAGGCCGTCCGTGACGAGGTTCATATACAGGATTTGCAGCGTATTGAGCGGCAGCGGCAGCCCGGCTGCCTGTGTGCCCAGCAGCACGAAGACCTCGCCGGTGTTGCTCGCCAGGATGTACTTGATGAAGCGCCGGACGTTGTCGTAGATCGTACGGCCTTCTTCGGTGGCGCGCACGATCGTGGCGAAGTTGTCGTCGAGCAGCACCATGTCCGAGGCCTCCTTCGAGACGGCCGTCCCGGTGATGCCCATCGCTACACCGATGTTGGCGCGGCGCAGCGCCGGCGCGTCGTTCACGCCGTCACCGGTCATGGCGATCACGTGCCCGCGCTTCTGCAGCGCTGCGACGATGTTGAGCTTGTGCTCCGGTGCGACGCGGGCGTACACGTCAACGTCTTCCACGACCGCGTCAAGCTGTTCGGGGGTCATCGAGGCCAGTTCATGCCCGGTGATCACCCGGTCGTTGCGGGCAATACCGAGGTCGTGCGCGATGGACAGAGCCGTGAGCGGATGGTCGCCCGTGATCATCACCGTGCGGATGCCGGCGGTCTTTGAGGTGGCTACTGCGTCCTTCACTTCGGGGCGGGGCGGGTCGATCATGCCCACCATCCCGACGAAGACCAGCCCGTTCTCCACCTGTGGCAGGTCATCGGGGTCAGGCAGGCTCTCCAGTGTACAATAGGCGACGCCCAGGACCCGCAGGCCGTTCCGGGCGAGCGTGTCATTTGAGGCGGTGATGCGCTCGCGCCAGCCCGCATCCAGCGGCTCGACACGGTTCTCCAGCCAGATATGGGTGCTGATGTCCAGCAGGCCATCAACCGACCCCTTGGTAAAGGCGACGTACTCCCCGCTGCCTGTGCCGAGCAGGCTGTGCAGGCTGGTACCGTTCAGCGAGGCCGCCGCGCTTTCGTCCCCGCTGAGGTCGTGCACGGTGGTCATGCGCTTGCGGTCGGATTCAAACGGTACCTCACCCACCCGGGGGTAGGCCGTGTCGAGCGTGGCCTTCATCATGCCGTAGCGCCCGGCGGCGACGAGCAGTGCGCCTTCGGTCGGGTCACCTACGGCGGCGTATTCGTTCGGGTTGTCGTCCTCGATCTGCAGCAGCGCATCGTTGCACAGCGCCGCGCCGGCAACGAGAAGAGCCTGCCCCTGCGTCTCAAACTTCAAACGCTGGTCATCGCTGCCCATGATGCTGTGGCCCTGCCGGATCATTTCGATCACGTCCTGCGCATGCCCGGCTACATCCAGCACCTTGACGGTCATGCGGTTCTCAGTGAGCGTGCCGGTTTTGTCCGAGCAGATCACCGTCACCGACCCGAGCGTCTCGACCGCCGGGAGCTTGCGAATCAGCGCCTGCCGCCTGAGCATCCGCTGCGCGCCCAGCGCCAGTGCGATCGTTACCACCGCTGGCAGCCCCTCCGGCACGACTGCTACCGCGATAGCGACCGCTGCAACGAACAGGTCTTCGATATTGGGGGCCGGACGGAGGAAACCCAGCGAGAAAGCCACAGCGATGATCACCAGCGCCAGCACAAGGAGCACTTTGCCCAGTTCATCAAGGCGGCGCTGGAGCGGTGTCCGCTCGCCCTGCACACCCTGGATCAGGGTAGCGATCTTGCCCAGTTCGGTCTTCATGCCAGTGGTCGTGATCAACGCCTCACCCCGGCCGTAGGTCACCGCGGTGCCCATGTAGACCATGTTATGCCGGTCACCGAGCGGCATCTCCTCGTTGAAGAGCGGCGCGGTGCTCTTGTCCACCGGGAGCGACTCCCCCGTGAGCGAGGCCTCCAGTACGCGCAGGTTCGCGGACTCGATCACCCGGCCGTCGGCGGGGATGATGCTCCCGGCCTCCACGATCACGATGTCTCCGGGGACGATCTCATTCGATTTGACATCCAGTACCCGCCCGCCGCGCCGGACGCGCACCGCCGGGGCGGACATGCGCTTGAGCGCCGCCATCGCCTGCTCGGCACGGTATTCCTGGAAGAACCCCAGCGCGGCGTTCAGCACCACGATCACGCCAATGGCGATGGTGCTGTCCCATTTGTTCAGAACACCGGAGACGACCGCCGCGGCGATCAGGATCAGCACCAGCGGGTTGATCAGCTGCTCCCAGAGGATCAGCAGCGG
>JADZAD010000177.1 GCA_020852775.1 Anaerolineae bacterium | reverse complement strand
CGGATGGCTCCAGAAATTGTCTCAGTAATTTTACACGAAGGTGCTTGGGATGGTTGCGGACACCTGCAGGCACCTGACCTGAGACGACAGTAACCCTTCCGCTGAGGTTTGTCAAGGGAGGCAGAGCAACGCAATATGGCAGCAGCAGATGGTCGAAAAGATCTTCCGGTTGTCGTAATGACGCAAGGTGCGCTGCGCGGACACCAGTGGGTCATGTATTCAGATGAGCTGGTCATCGGCAGGGGGGCTACCTGTGATATCGTGCTCCCGGAACGAGCTGTCTCACGGGAGCATGCGCGAATCTGGCGCGAGGGACGCCGTTTCCTGGTGCAGGACCTCGACAGCAAGAACGGCACCTTCGTGAATGGTCAGCCTGCCAGCGATCCGGTTGAGCTCCATGAAGGGGACGAACTACAAATTGCCCTGGCCGTAACACTTCGCTTCATCAGCCAGGAGGCAACCATGCCGCTCGAAATGGGCTCCTTGCCGGATGTCACCCCACGCGGCATCACTCTGGATGAGCGAACTCGTCAGGTAACCGTGAACGACCGGGTACTCGATCCTCCTCTGTCACTTCACCAGTATCGGCTGCTTGAGCTGCTGTTTGAGCGAGACGGTGCCATCTGCACTCGTGAAGAGATTGTACATGCCGTGTGGCCCGATGCCGTTGAAGAAGGGGTGAGTGAGCAGGCAATCGATGCCCTGGTGCGCCGCCTGCGCGACAGGCTGGCAGAAGTTGATGCGGACAGACAGTACATTGTGACAATGCGAGGGCACGGGTTCAAGCTCGAATAGGATCGCGTAGCGAAAAGACGGCGAGGCGGGGAATTCCCCGCCTCGTTTTTTGAATATCATGTCCAATATTACAGAGCAATATATTCCTCTGTCACGAGGTCAGTATCCGCGATACCCAGCCAGTGCAGCAGATCGGTGATGACCTGTGCTTTCTCCTCCGCGTCCTTACGCGACCAGGTCGTGCTCTTGATCTCAAAATACAGGCTACCATCAGGCTGGAGCAGCCGGTCGATATTGATGTAGAAACGTGCTCCATGGTAGTCGATATGCCAGCGCTGACGATCCTTGCTTAACTGTCGTTCGATCGGAGCCTGGAGGTATTCACGGTAGAACCGAAGGGGGCGGGTAGCGTCCGAGATGAATTGTGAATGCGAAAGCACCACTGCGTGTGCAAATTCGCGTTCCTTCTTGGCCGCAGTCAGTGTGAGGCGCGCCCTTACACTACTGATCTGCCCGGAGGGGTCGAGCGTGTCATCCTCACGATGACGAACCCGATATCCCTTCTCGGGAAACTCAAAATAGGTATCGTGCTGGCGGTAATGGCTCGCCTTGATGATCGTGACATCAGGCCTTTCAAGCAGGCGTTCCACTGGTGTAGTGTTGGTAATGCGCGCCTTTACCTGGACCTCGAAGCTCTCCCGTTGCTCCAGTTCGCCAATCGCCAGGAGTTTGGAAAGGATGTTTCCTTCGCGCCCGACGATGAAGGTGTCGATGTCGCCGGCAAGTGCCTGTGCACGCGACATGACTTCGTCCGCGTCTATGGTCAGCAAGTGGCGATCCCTTAACAACCAGCGTCCGTTACAGATGACGTGCTGGACGTCATGGCTGTTGCTGGCATAGATCAGCCGTGAGTAGATACTCTGGGGGTCGCGATTGAAATACGGCCAGTTGTGAATGCGGTGCATGTCCACGACGGCAATGTCTGCGCGCTTGCCTGCTTCCAGAGACCCGGTCAGATGATCGATATGCAGGGCACGCGCACCGCCAATAGTGGCCATGGAGAAGACCTCGCGGGCAGGGAGAGTGGTGGGATTATCCGTGGCGACCTTTGCGAGCAGGGCCGCAAGGCGGACTTCCTCAAACATATCTAGGTCGTTATTGCTTGCGGGGCCATCCGTGCCAATCCCGACATTGAGGCCAGCCTCCAGCATCGCGCGTACCGGCGCGATGCCGCTTGCCAGCTTCATGTTACTGCTGGGGTTATGGGAGACGCCTACGTTATGACGCTGAAGGGTACGTATTTCGCCCTGATCAACGTGGACGCAATGCGCCGCGATGACCTTGGCATCAAGCAGCCCGTACTTCTTGAACCAGGGAACGACCGGCATCCCATAGTCGCGACGGCTGTTCTCCTGTTCGAGAGCCATCTCCGCGATATGGGTGTGGACAGGGACATCATGCTCGATGGCCAGTGAGGCGCATGCTTCCAGCATCTCGGGGGTGGATGTATAGGGGGCGTGAGGAGAAACCGCCGGGACGATCAGCGGGCTTCCTTTCCATTTGAGAATGAACTCACGACAGCGCTCCAATCCTGCCTCGTAGGAAGGTGCGTCCGGGGTAGGGAACTTCAGCACCGTCTGCCCGCAGATAGCACGCATACCGATTTCGGCGGTGGCGTTGGCAACGCTGTCCTCAAAGTAATACATATCTGCGAAGGTGGTCACGCCTGAAAGCAGCATTTCGGCACAGGCCAGCCGTGTCCCCAGATCAACGAAGTTAGGGTCCACGAAATGCTGTTCGGTAGGCATCATGTAACCCATCAGCCAGACGTCAAGGCGCAGATCGTCGGCAAGGCCGCGCAGCAGGGTCATTGGCACGTGTGTGTGTGCATTGACAAGGCCGGGAATAATGGCTTTACCACGGCAGTCAACCACCTCGGCAGCATCGTACTTTGCCGTGATTTCTGCCGCTGGCCCTACTTCAAGTATGTTGTCGCCCTGGATGACAACTGCGCCGGGATCGACCACGGTGAAGTTGCGATCCATCGTTACGACGATCCCGTTCGTGAGTATAATGGTGGCTGGCTGCATCCTTACCTCCGTTGGCATGGGGTTGCGTAAACCCGGCTTCTTGCTCAGAAAGAGACCACTCGCGCATGGAATCTGGCCGCGTGTTTCGCCTGGTCGAAGGCAGCCTGATGGCGCTCTTCTTCATTCAGGCCGCTCGTCTGGTGCTGTCCGATGCAGCGCTCCTGGGGGGCGCCTGGGGGGGACAGGGAAGGCTGATTGAGGGTGTCGGTTACGGGCTGCTGGTGCTGTTGCTGGTGTTCATTTTTCCACTTCCGGTGCCGGGCCGCCGCAAAGCCGTGCCTGCAGTGCTGCTGATTTCCGCTGTACTATCCGCAGTAGCCAGGAGCGCCGTCTCCTATCTGGCTGGTCATTTCCAGACTGCTGCCGCGCTTGTCCTGCTGATGTTCGCAACAGTCTATCTTCTTACTCTCCTGCGTGCCAATCGACTTGCCTGGCTGACAGGTATGGTAGTCGGTCTCTCGTTGGAACAGTCGCTGCGTGCCTTTGATACCATAGATTTCACGCTCCAGCCATCAATCGACATCAGCATTGCCGGGGCGCTCTATCGTGTGCCCTGGGTGGTCATACAGATCGGCGTGAGCATGGTTGTGGTTCTGTGCAGCGTGATAGCCCGGCGTCAGGCCGTGAACGAACCCTTTGTTCCGGGCCAGTTCTCGCTGCAGGGTGGGCTGGCGCTGGGTGGGTTCCTTGCGCTTGAAGTGGGTGTGCTGGGGCAGCCCGCACTCATCGCAAGATGGGCAGATCTGCCTGTGCCCGCGCTCACCATGTGGATCGTACTGGTTACGATGCTTCCGCTCCTGCCCGCAGTCCGCCATGTCGTAAGTGATATGCTCCACGTGCTCGATGAACGCTTCCGTGGACTGGTCTGGTTTGCGGGTTTTCTGCTGATGGTACTTGCCGGAAACCGGCTGCCGGGCCTGGCAAGCGGCGTCACGCTGATTATTGCCCAGTTGATGGCGGTGCTTCTGCTCTGGTGGACGGCAGATTCGAAAGACGCAAATGCCGGTGGTTTTTCCACCGGGGCAGGCTACGCGGTTTCGACACCGGTATTCATCGGGCTGCTGCTGGCATATGAGGCGACACTCACTCCATTACCGGGCACGGAATGGCTTGCAGGCCGCGGGGTCTTCGTACTGATTGTAGCGGCGGCTTTGCTGGGTGCGCCACGGCTCATCTGGCGGGAGGTTGACCCGTGGAGATGGCCATCGCCTATTCCGTCCCCACTGATGGCTGGGGGTGTGGTGCTGCTGACAGCCCTGACTCTTATCCTGAGCACCGTTGACGTACAGGATCGCTCAACCGGGTCGTCGAACACCTTGCGTGTGGCGACGTACAATATCAACGGTGGAATAGATGAGGCGGGCAGGTACCGCCTTGATCTGATTGAGCGCACTATGCGAGCCAGCCTCGCTGACGTGATAGTGCTTCAGGAAGTCGATAGTGGGCGATTGACCAGCTTCAACCACGATCAGGCCCATGCACTGGCACGGCGGCTCGGTTATTACGAAGCTTACGCGCCTGCCGCTGATAGAGGCAGGGGAGTGGCGGTCGTATCCCGGTGGCCGCTCTTCCAGCCGCAGACAGGGGTACTCCCGGGGGGCGCGATGGATGGGAGTGGGGTCATGCGCGTCGTAGTGCAGGACCCGGTCACATTGCGTACGGTCGTAATCGCGGTGGTGCAGTTTCCGGATGGCACCGATGAGATACTGCTTGAGCAACTGGCGGTCACCAGAAGTCTGATTGGCGAGGAAACCCCGCTGGTACTGGCGGGTGACTTTGGTGGAGATACCAGTTCGTTAAGCTATCGGGAATTCATGACTGTTGGTTTTGTCGATCCAGACAGCGTACTGGGTGTTGAGCGCGGTTATACAACCCCAGCTTCTGCTCCATCTACCCGGCACGATTTTGTGCTGCTGCGGGGCCTGATTCCTCTTGATACGCGTCAGGTTGACAGTACCGCTTCTGATCACCGGCTGGTGGTCGTTGAGGCGGGATGGCCGTAAACACGCCGGAATGCGTCGAGCGATTCTGTCAGTGTGAGCAGCGGTGTGCTCATGAAACGAGTGGCCCGGCTCATGTTCAGGCGCGTATCAGGGGCGCGTTCGGGTTGTGCATTGCCGGCTAAAGCGGGGACGACAACATCAGCGGGCGATATGCCTGCCGCTTCCAGGAGCCGACAGCCGTACTCATAGCGCGTCAACGCCTGTGGGCCAGCGACGTTCAGCACACCCGTCAATCCTGTCGCAGCGAGCTCAATCACACACTGAGCCAGATTATGCACCCAGATAGGCTGTCTGACTTCATCGGTGAAGAGCGGGACCTTCTCACCGTGCTGGATGCGTGAGAGCATCCAGCTTAACTGGCGATTCGTGGAAACAAAATCATAGATCAGGCTTGTTCGGATAGTAAGGCAGTTGGCGACACAAGCCTGTACAATCCGATCCGCTTCAACTTTTGCCTGAGCGTAAGGCTTCAACGGGGAAGGGGGAGCGTCCTCATCGTAAGGAGGGTTCTTTCCATCGAACACCAGATCCGTCGAGAAGGTCACCAGTCGCGCTCCGGATGCGGCACTGGCTTCGGCGAGGTTGCGGGCTGCTAGGATGATGGTTGTTGCCATGTCATGGCTGGTGTCAGACGTCGCGGCATGAATGATCACGTCCGGCCGCACCCGGTGGACGAGGGTGAGGCAGGCATCCGCATCGCGCAGGTCGAGCTGTACAGGTATGCCGCCGCCAACATGCCTATTGGAGTACCAGGTTGCCCAGGTCTCAAGGTGCTGGTCTGCCAGCCGTGACAGCACTGAGCCGAGGTTGCCGCTTGCTCCGGTGATGAGCAGGCGCATATCAGAGTACCGAGACCGACCCGGGCTGTGTGAGCGTGGCCAGGGCGTGCGCGGCAGCGTCCTGCGCCGCGCTTCGTTTGCTGCGCCCGATACCTTCCGCGATGGGCCTGCTTTCGACGAGCACGGCGATACGAAAAGTCCGGGCGTGGTCTGGCCCGCTGCTCTCAACGATCTCGTAGACCGGGGTTACTTTAAGGTTCTTCTGGCACCATTCCTGAAGACGGCTCTTGGGATCCTTGTCGTATTCATGAGCGAGAACTTCGTTGAGGGCCTGCTCAAAATGGGGGGTGGCAAAGGCGGTTACTGCTGCCAGCCCCTGGTCAAGGTAGATCGCTCCGATAACCGCCTCAAACGCGGCGCAGAGATTGCTGATCCGCTCACGTCCATGGGTTTCTTCCTCTCCGTGCCCCACAAGCAGTACCTCGTTGATCTGGCATCTGAGTGCGAGGCTGGCAAGAGTCTCAGTGCGAACCAGCGCAGAGCGCAGCCGGGTCAGCCGCCCTTCCTGTTCCTCGGTAAAGCGGTTGTACAACATTTCTCCGACGACGAAGTCGAGTACTGCATCACCGAGGAATTCCAGGCGCTGATTGTCCTCGGCATCTGCGAGCGGGTTCTCGTTGAGATAAGAGGGATGGATCAGGGCCCTGCGGAGCAATGCGAGGTCCTCAAATGTCAGGGAATTCGCATCCTGAAACTCAATGAGATTCATAACCAGCACAGACAGTATTGCCCGGGTTCACCGCGTTCAGCCCGGATGAATTGTTGTTTGACATAATACTCTGCTGACTAGCGGTCATTGAACCGTCTGAATACAAGTACTGAGTTGTGCCCGCCAAAGCCAAATGAGTTGCTGATCGCGATGTCTGTCCGGTTATCACGAGCTTCATTTGGTACGTAATCGAGATCGCATGCCGGATCGGGACTCGTCAGGTTAATGGTGGGTGGAACGATATTGTCACGGATCGCCATCACGCATATCAATGCTTCGAGTGCGGCCGTAGAGCCCATACAGTGGCCGTGCATACTCTTGGTTGAACTCACCGGGACACGATAGGCATGGTCACCCAGCGCTCGTTTGATAGCCGCGGTCTCAGCTGCATCGTTCAGGGAAGTACCGGTGCCGTGCGCATTAACATAGTCTACATCGGATGGATTGATGCCACCATCATTAAGCGCCATTGCTATCGCTGCTGCGCCGCCTGAACCATCCTCGATAGGTGCGGTGATATGGTGCGCGTCGGCGGTCGCGCCATACCCAACGATCTCCGCCAGTATTTCCGCGCCACGTGCCTGCGCATGCCCCAGTTCTTCGAGTACCAGGACAGTTGCGCTTTCACCCATGATGAGGCCATCACGATCCTTACTGAAAGGCCTGGGTGTGCCATCCGTGCTTCGGCTGGCAGCACTGACCCGGTCAAAGCAGCCGATCGCAAAACTGGTAATCGAGGCCTCTGCGCCCCCACTGAGCATCGCATCAACTATGCCCGACCGGATGAGCTGGATGCTGAGCCCGATTCCATCGGATGACGAGGCACAGGCAGAGGCGACAGAGAACGACAGGCCACGAATGCCATGCTCGATGCTGATGGTACCGGATGCGCCGTTGGACATGATCTTGGGGATAGTAAATGGGTTGAGCCGCTTAGAACCTTCCTCGTGGTTGAGCACAATCTGGTCAACCATAGTCTCCATACCGCCGACGGCGCTGCACACAGCAACACCTGTACGCAGGCTGTTGGCCTCAGTGACCTCGTAGCCGCTGCTGGCCAGAGCCTCACGGGCTGCAATGCTGGCCAGCCACTGGTAACGATCCAGCCGCCTGACCGCTTTCGGATCGATAAAGGACGAGGGTTCAAAGTGCTTTATCTCACCTGCCGCTTTGACCGGGAACTCACTTGTATCAAACGCGGTGATGGGTGCGATGCCTGATCTGCCTTCACGAACGGCCTGCCAGGTGTCACTGACGTTATGGGCCAATGGGTTGATCGTGCCTATACCGGTGATGACAACACGACGCATGAGATGGTATCCCTGAGTGAATGTTAAGTCCTGACGTGTCTGCAATCCCTGCTGCCAGGGGGCTGACCACCTGGACAAGTTCTGAATCGTGTCCGTGATGATAAGCTGTAATACAGCAACACTAATTGTCTTGTTGGGTCACGAAGTTCGCAAGGTCGGATGTCTTTAGCCCGGATCCGGTGATCATGAGGACAACGGTCTGATCGGCGGTAAACTGATTACGAATCGCCAGAAAAGCTGGCCATACTACGCTGGATGTTGGCTCTGCGAGGATCCCGTACCGCGCCAGGGCAGTCAATCCGGCTGCAATGGCTGGCTCGTCAACTGCGAGAATATCCCCGCGGCTTTGTCGGATCGCAGTGATGACCTCGCCGGGCCGTGCAGGGTGAACGATCCGAATGCCCTCGGCTGCGGTGGCGCCTTCTGATACCCCCTCGTGTCCATGTACATGCATCCACAGTGGCGCGCACGCCGCCGCCTGGACACCATACAGGCGCGGTAATTCCCGGATGTAGCCGCCGTCCAGCAGATCGGTGAAGCCAAGCGCCAGCCCCAGTAGGCTGGAACCATGACCCAGTGGTGTGACTACCGCGTCTGGGGCACGAAAGCCAAGCTGTTCCCACAGTTCATAGGCGAGGGATCGGTTAGCATGAACGAACAGCGGATGATAGGCGTGGCTGGCGTAGAAGGATTTGCCCGTGAGCGCAGCGGATTCCGCTGCGGCGGTCGCGGCGCTGCGTGGCCCTTCAATCGGGACAGGCTCTCCCCCGTAGATGGCGATCTGGGCAACCTTTGCAGGTGAAGCGTTGGCCGGAACAAAAAGGCGTGCCAAAAGCCCGGCCCGTGCGGCATACGCCGCAAGTGCCGCTCCTGCGTTGCCGGAACTATCGTCGTGCAGTTCTCGACGCCCCTGCGCCTTCAGGGCGCTCACCAGCACTGATGCCCCTCGATCCTTGAAGGAGCCAGTTGGGTTCAGTGATTCGAGTTTGAAATAGAGCGTGGGCCCTTGGCCAGGCTGGTGCAGGAGCGGTGTCCATCCTTCTGACAGCGTGACCGGTGGCAAGGCGCCCGGGAGCAGGATGTCCCGGTAGCGCCACAGCGAATGATCACCACGATCAACCCGGCTGTAGTCGAAGCGGGAAGGGTTCACCACATGGAGCACCCCACCGCAATCACACCTGACCACCGGGTCCAGGAAATGGTAGACGTGCTGGCATACGCCGCACTTATACCGGAGTTCTTCCTCATCAGGCGGCGCTGCGCGCTTGCCGGGGCGCTCAGCCTGCGCTGGAAAGTACTGCCCTTCGACCCAGAAACTGCCATCAGCGCCGACTTCCTTCTTCCAGACCGGGACTATCTCCTTCAGGCGATCAATGCCGTAGCGAGCCGCGTCAAAGATGCCGTCATGGCGGTGACCTGAAGCACAGGCTACGAGCACGGTGGTCTCGCCAACAGCCAGCCTTCCAATCCGCTGCACAACCGCGATACCCTGGACTTTCGGGAAACGCTCACGGATTTCTGCTGCGACCTGCCTGAGCTTACTCTCCGCCATCGGCTGGTAGCTCTCGTACTCCAGGTGATCAGTGGAGCGACTGTCCGACCCCGCTCTGGTGGTACCTCGCACAACACCAGAAAACACACTGACCCCGCCGGTTTCTGGCATAGTGATGCGCGTAAGAATTGCGTTGAGGTCGAGCGTCTCCGGGGTAACAGCCAGGTACTCAGGATAGGGTGCTGCTGCTCCACCTGATACCGGTGGAAACAATGCAACCTCGTCCCCGTCCTGGAGCATGAGGTCAGGAGTGGCGTATTCCTGATTAACCGCGACAAGCGATACGGGGAGGTTGTCCCGAATTGACGGAAAATGCTCAGCAAGACTTGCAAGCAGGGATTCAACCGTAGCACCATCGGGGAGAGTCAGCGAGGTACTCGATACCCCTGCACGATCGCGCAGGGTGGCAAAGAACAGAACGCGAAGGTTCATGCTGCTACTCCATAACTACATCGCCAGAACGTCCACCACGTTTACTGACCAGGCGTACTTCGCTGATCCGCATCCCGCGATCGACCGCCTTGGCCATGTCGTAGACGGTCAGCCCCGCAACTGTGACAGCCGTGAGCGCCTCCATCTCCACCCCGGTGCGCCCGACACAGGTGACCTGCGCTTCAATCTCGACCTGGCTTTGCTGAGTGTTCAGGTGAAGATCGACAGTCACCGAGGTTACGTTGAGGGAATGGCACAACGGGATCAGTGAAGCCGTCTGCTTGGCGCCCATGATTCCAGCCAGCCGTGCGACGCTCAGTACATCACCCTTAGCCAATGAGCCCTGCTGAATAAGGCGCAGGGTTTCTGGCTGCATGGTGACATGGCCACGCGCTACGGCGATGCGTGTCGTTTCGTCCTTCTCGCCGACATCAACCATACGTGCCTGACCGTCGTCATTAATATGGGTTAGTCTCTTCACCTGGCTGCTCCGATTCCCCGTGCTGTAGCTGCCTGCAATCTTCCGGATTATAGCGGCACAGCAGTCGAGATGGTATTCGGATGCATCTTGTGCATGGTATACTAAAGTCGTTTGCCGGGTCTGTAACCTGAGGACAACCACCGATATGCTCCGTGAATCGTTGCGTCGCACGCGTGAGGCTCTATCCGGGCGACTTGCTGCCTTGACCGGGAAAAGCGAAATAACGGAAGATACGTGGGACGAACTTGAGGCCAGTCTGCTGCAGGCTGACCTTGGACTGGCAACGACGCTTGCACTGGTGAAGGCACTGCGCGCCCGTGTACAGAAAGAGGGTATCGCAGCTTCCGCGAAATTGGATGCCGCCCTGAAAGAGGAACTCCTGCGTCTGCTTCCCCCAGTCAATCCCACAGCCCTGTCTGCTCCCCGGTTGCTGACGGTGGTACTAATCGTTGGCGTTAATGGGTCTGGCAAGACAACCACAATCGGCAAACTTGCCCGGAAGTTCAAAGGTGAGGGATGGGACGTACTGCTGGCTGCAGGAGATACCTTCCGGGCAGCGGCGATAGAACAGCTTCAGGAATGGGGACGAAGGGTGGATGTCCCGGTCATTGCAGGGCAGTCAGGCGGGGACCCGGGCGCCGTTGCCTACGATGCGGTTCAGGCGGCACGGGCACGTGGCTGCAACCTGCTGATCGTGGATACTGCGGGCCGGCTGCATACGAAATTCAACCTGATGGAAGAACTGAAGAAGGTGTCGCGGGTGCTCTCCCGAAACGTGCACGAGGCTCCTCACGAAGTCTGGCTAGTTGTGGATGGCACAACCGGCCAGAACGCTCTGACACAGGCGCGGCACTTCAAGCAGGCAATCGGTGTGACAGGCGTAGTGATCACGAAGCTGGACAGCACCGCGCGTGGTGGGATGATATTCGCCATCGGGCATGAACTTGGCCTCCCGGTTCGTTTTGTCGGGGTAGGGGAGCGTGATGAGGCGCTTGTTCCGTTCGATCCGGTTCAATTTGTAGATGGCTTGTTTGAGAACTGACAAGAAGCCTGATACGCTTCTTGTGGTTAGGTGTCTCCTGGGAAAGGGATGAGGCATGGAAGAAATCTACCGCCAGTTGCAGGATCTGCGTGCCAGGCTGCTTAAGCTTATGGAGCGTCTTTGACATCGCGAAGCGGCAGGCCGAACTGCAGGCGTTAGAGGCGCAGGCTGCGAATCCGGGATTCTGGGATGAACCGCAGAAGGCCCAGTCAACCATGCAGCAAAGCTCGAGGTTGCGTAGTGAGGTTCAACCATGGCTGGACACGCTCAGGCAGGTCGAGGATTCTATCGAACTAACAGAACTTGACGATGCGTCACTGCGCGCGGACCTCGAGGGTGAAGTTGCCAGCCTGGGCCCGGTGGTGGATCGGCTGGAGTTCACCACCATGCTCTCCGGTGAGTACGACAATGAGAATGCCATTCTTGCGATCCACGCAGGTACAGGCGGTGTTGACGCGATGGATTGGGCCGGGATGCTTGAGCGAATGTATCTGCGCTGGGCTGAGATACACGGCTTCAAGGTCGAAGTTGTCGATCGGAGCGTGGGCGAAGAGGCCGGGGTTAAGTCCGTAACGTACTCGGTGGCAGGTGACTGGGTCTATGGCTATCTGCGCTCTGAACGCGGTGTCCACCGCCTTGTTCGCCTGTCACCATTCGATTCGGCTCATCGCCGTCACACCTCGTTCGCGCTTGTGGAAGTATGGCCTGATGTTCATGGTGAAATCGACATTGCGATCACTCCTGACGATCTCGAAATTGACACCTTCCGCGCCAGTGGGGCAGGAGGACAGCACGTCCAGAAGAACGAGACCGCCATTCGTATAGTCCATAAGCCGAGCGGTATCGTTGTCAGTTGCCAGAATCAGCGCTCGTTGACTCAGAACCGCGAAACCGCTATGCGAATCCTGAAGGTGCGGCTTCTTGAACTGGAGCGGGAAAAGCAGGAGGCAGAACGGGCCGCGCTCAAGGGTGATCACGTGGATGCTAACTTCGGCAATCAGATTCGGTCGTATGTGCTGCACCCCTATCAGTTGGTAAAAGACCATCGCACTAATCATGAAGTTGCCAACACGGCTGCAGTGCTCGATGGGCGACTGGATGAGTTCATGGAAGTTTACCTGCGACACGGACAGGTATCTCAATAGCCCGAGAATCATGTAGCTGATCGAGACAAAGGGGGAACGATATGCCGATCGACAAAGGTGATGGAAATACTCCGCGCCAGCCTGCGAAACCAGCACGGCCCGGTAATGTGCCCAAAGGCAATGTTCCACCGAAGACACCTTCGGTTCGCCCACCGATGCCCACGTCTGCCGCGCCCAAGGCTCCTACTGTGCCGCAGAAGAAGGCAGGGGCTCCTGCCGGGGCTGGGAGGGTGACTACCAGCGCGGGGGCTGGACCAGCCAGTGTGCCGTCAGAAGACCTGGCGCAGGCCCTTGATCTGGCTAAGAGCCGTGTTGGGAACATGCAGGGCCGTATATCGTTCGCTACTCAGAAAGACCAGATGGCGGAACTGGATGGCGCGCTGGCGGAACTCGCAGAACGCCTTACTGTGCTGCGCAGCCGCGGGTATCGCTACAAGAACGTCCTTGAGGCGAAGCTGGCTACCCTGAACCAGAAATGGACGGCCTCGCGTCCAATGCTTGAGCAGGAACTTGCCCAGGCTGAAGCACGGCTGACGCCGGGTGTGTCGCAGTTGGCACGCAAGGCAGCCGTGCT
>JADZAD010000176.1 GCA_020852775.1 Anaerolineae bacterium | reverse complement strand
GTGCCGTACATGAAGACCTCAAGCATCCGGGACTGGCGATCGATAAGAAAGACGGAGGCTGTGTGGTTGACCACATATCCTCCAGTCTCCGGGTCAGGCGGCTCCAATTCAAAATACACGCCGAAATCTGCGGCAATCTGCTGGAGCAGCGCTTCATCTGTCGTGCTTAATCCGACGAATGAGGGATGGATATTGGCGATGTAACGCCCAAACTGCTCGGGGGTATCACGCTGTGGATCGACAGTGATCATCACGACCTGCACATCCTCAGCCTGATCGCCGAGTGCTTCGTAGGCCTGCCTGATCTGAAAGAGCGTTGCGGGGCAGACGTCCGGGCAGTAGGTGTAGCCGAAATACAGCAGCACCAGTTTGCCCTGGTAATCACTCAGTGTGAAGGTGTCCCCGGAGGTTGCTGGCAGGGTGAAGTCGGCGATCTCTTTCGGTGGTTCGAGTACTGCTCCGGTGTACTGGTAGGGCTGACAACCCGCGAGCAGCAGGCTGAAGAACAGCCCCGCAAGCGACATCTGAATCACGCGCTTCATAGGATTTCCTGACGTAACGAAGGACTGTGAAGGGCGATTATAGCAGACGGCTGCGGTGGATGCTCCGGAGGAAGATCACTTCGCCGGGCTGACCAGGAACATATCTGCGTGTAAGACAAGGCCGGGCATTACTGCCCGGCGTCCTCATCTTCATACAGCACCGAGATAGTCTCGATGTCCTTCCGGAGGCTGTGCTGTCGCCAGAGCAGGCTGGCGACATACAGCAACCCGATCAGGCCAATAATCGCGTACCCAATGAGCAGGCCCTGTGTGGTATCTGGCGTCTGTGCCAGTGGCAGTGCGAGCATGGCTCAGTTCCCCCGTGAAAGCAGGTGCATCTTCAGCGCTTCTACGCGCTCACTCAGCGCTTCCAGGCGCATCCGGTGCCAGAGCAGGCTGGCAAAGACCGCCGTGAAGGTCAGAAAGCTGAACATCAGCGTCTGGGTCATCCTCTCAGTCAGGCCGAAGTCGCTGTTGGCGGTGCTGGCGGCCTCACCGACTACATAGGGGTGGATGGTCGCCTCAATGGCGCGAACCCCCATGTAGGTCATAATCACACCGGCGAAGGCGACGATCCCGTAGACCGCGGCAAAGCGCGCACGGCGCGTCGGCTCTTCGATGCCCTGACGCAGCATCAGATAGGCGGCATACGAAAGCCACATCACGGCGAACGAAGTCAGCTTCGGATCCCACGTCCATGGCTTGCCCCAGGCGACCTGTGACCAGACCATACCGCCCGCCAGCGCGATAGTGGTCAGCATCAGCCCGACCTCGACGGATGAGTGCCCCACGCGATCCCAGACCTGCTTACCGGTAATCAGGTAGACTACCCCGGCGACCACTGTAACCAGGAAGGCCAGCCCCCCGGCCCAGGCCGCGCCGACATGGAAGTAGAAGATCCGCTGGATCGCCCCCATGTTCACTTCGGTTGGCGCGTAGATGAAGCTCATGTAGCTGGCAATCGCCAGCATCAGCGCGGTAACCAGCGTCAGACCCAGCAGCGCGGGCGGCCAGGCGGCATGGCGCCGGGCCTCCTCTGGTACGGTTACCGCAGGTACAGTTGTTGCGGCCATAAGCAGTTCCCCTCAGATAACTACAGATTAGCGTAGATTTCCGGGCAGACGATGACTATCATACCGGGTTGGCCTGCTGGCGACAAATAGGCCCGGGAAGTGACTGCCACAAAACCTGACATTTATGATAGCCAACTACCGATTGCCCCGGCGGTGTAATTCCTCACCGATCCATGTGACGATCCGCACTGCGACTTCATCCTTGCCTAGCAGAGGCAGGTCTTCAATACCGCCTGGTGTGATGAAATGTACCCGGTTGGTGTCCACCGCGAAGCCTGCGTCCGGTGCGGTCACGTCGTTGGCAACGATCATGTCCAGCCCCTTACGAGCCAGCTTGGACTGTGCATTGGCAATCAGGGCCTGCGTCTCGGCGGCAAAGCCGATTGTCAGGTGGGGGCGCTGCGCCGAACGTGACAGGTCGTATAGAATGTCCGGGTTGGGTGTCAGGGCCAACTGCATCTCGGCGGCGCGGCCTGCTTCGTCATAGTCTTTCTTGATCTTCTGGCCGGCGGCCTGTACTGGCCGGTAGTCGGCCACCGCCGCCGACATCACCAGCGCATCCGCCCCGGCGCTGTGTTCCAGTACAGCGTCATGCATGGCGCGGGCATCTTCCACGCGGATAACCTGCGCCCCGACTGGTACCGGCAGGCTGACCGGCCCGCTGATCAGCGTGACCTCCGCACCCGCGTCCAGCGCAGCCTGCGCGACGGCAAAACCCTGCTTGCCGGAGGAGTGGTTCGAGATATAGCGTACCGGGTCGATGGCTTCCCGCGTGGGGCCGGCACTGACCACGATACGCCGGTCACGCAGTGAGCCTGTTGCCCTGCCGAGCGCGACGCGGCAGTACCCAACGATCTCCTCCGGCTCAATCATCCGGCCCAGCCCTTCCAGCCCGGAGGCCATCCGGCCCACGGTTGGCCCGGCGATCGTCATGCCGCGCCCGCGCAGCGTCTCGATATGGCCCTGCGTTGCCGGGTTCTCGTACATGCCTGCGTCCATCGCGGGGGCAATCAGCACCGGGCAGGAGGCCGCCAGCGCCGTCACCGAGAGCAGGTCGTCGGCCAACCCCAGGGCGATCTTCGCGATAGTGTTGGCCGTAATCGGGGCGATCGCCAGCAGATCGGCCTGGTGCGCCAGCGCCACATGCGCGATGTGCGTCCCCATGCCCCCGAACGTATCCGTGTGCCAGAGGCTGGTATACGCCGGGCGCCCGGTCACCGCCTCGAAACTGAGCGGAGCGACGAAACGTATGGCGGCCTCGGTCAGGATGACATCGACCTTCGCGCCCGCCTGTGTCAGGCGGCTGGCGAGCACCACCGCCTTATAAGCGGCGATCGAGCCTGTCACGCCGAGGATGATCGACCTTCCGTTCAGGTTCATCATGTCCCATATCCTTCTGCCTGCCTGCGTTCTGCATCACCCGGATGATACTTCCGGCGCAACCTGATCATCAAACACCGGCCTGTGATGCCACCTGTGCCTGCCATCCTGCGCGTGGAGCGGCTACAATCAGGAGACGCTATCCGAAGGAAGGTCTGATGAAACGCCTGAAGCTCGACTCGATCCCGGTTATGCTGATCGCCCTGGTGGTGCCCCTTCTGGCGCTGCTGATTGCTGCATTCTTTGCCGCTTCGATCCGCCAGCGGCAGTTGGCGGGCCGATATGAGGGCGTGATTGCCGATACATCGGCCCGCGTGGGGGCGTTCACCGTGGCATGGAATGCATCCACCGAGCAGGTCGTCATCGTGAATGACGCCAATCCGGGGCACATCGTCTGGGAGAGCGTGCCCGGGCAGCCGTTCATCATGGCGGCGCAGGGCGTACTGGAAGTGAGAGAATCACGGGCACACGTCACTATCGATGACACCCTGAGCCTGCGCTGCCTCGACCAGAGCATCGAGGCGATGCAGACGGAGGGCGACACGGTGACGATCAGCGGGCAGCTACACTGCCTCGACAACACCGCCATGCCGTATACCATCTCCTTTACGGCGGAGGCCGACGATCGGCTGGCCTTTGAGGCTCACTACGAGGCCCGTGATGAGGCCTTCAACCGTATCCTGCTGACCTACGCTTCCGACAAGGACGAACATTTCTTCGGCTTCGGTGAGCAGTTCTCGGTGGTCGATATGAAGGGCCGCCGCCTGCCGATCTACGTGATGGAACAGGGCATCGGGCGCGGGGCCCAGCCGATCACGATCGGCGCCGACCTGACGGCGGGCGCAGGCGGCAACTGGTGGACGACCTACGCCGGGGTGCCGCAGTACGTCACCAGCGCGATGCGCTCGCTCTACCTCGCCAACACACAGTACAGCGTGTTTGACCTGCGCCGGGACGACCGCGCCCAGGTGACGGTCTTCTCGACCGGGGTGAGCGGGGCGGTCTTCTACGGCGAGACACCCGCCGAGCTGATCACCGCCTACACTGCGGTCGTGGGGCGGATGCGCCCACTGCCGGGCTGGTTGACCAGCGGTGCGGTGATCGGCATGCAGGGTGGCACCGAGCGCGTCCGCGAGGTCTACGCGCAGGCGCAGGCATACGATGTGCCCGTTGCGGCCTTCTTGCTGCAGGACTGGGTCGGGCAGCGTACCACCAGCTTCGGCAAGCAACTGTGGTGGAACTGGGAGCTGGATGAGGAACGTTACCCCGGCTGGGATGCGCTGGTCAGCGATCTGAACACGGACGGTGTGCGGGTGATGACTTACGTCTCGCCATTCCTCGTCGATGTCTTCGACAAGCCCGGCGTTGAGCGCGACCTGTACGAGGAGGCCGCCAAGGCGGGTTATCTCGTCGAGACGGCGGACGGCCAGCCGTATCTCATCCAGAACACGGACTTCTCCGCCGCGCTGGTGGACTTCACCAACCCGGACGCGCGCGAGTGGTACAAGCAGGTGATCCGCGATCAGGTGATCGGCGTGGGCGCGGCGGGCTTCATGGCGGACTTCGGTGAGGGCCTGCCGTATGACGCCGTGCTGCACTCCGGCGAGGCCGGTATGGACGTGCATAACCAGTACCCGGTACTATGGGCGGAGATCGTGCGCGAGGCGATCGATGAGAGCGAGAACGGCGCGGAGATCATCGCCTTCCATCGCTCCGGCTACACCACCAGCCCGCGCTACGCTACACTGTTCTGGCTCGGCGACCAGCTCGTGAGCTGGG